>NZ_JBEZWL010000014.1:0-96942 GCF_040648015.1 Streptomyces sp. NPDC029216
CAGCAGGCGGCGGGCCACGTCGGCGTTGTACGAGGGGTCGCCGCCGCGCAGGGCGGAGATGTCGACGGTGGCGATGCCCACGTCCCGCGGGTCGAAGCCGTGCTCGGTGATCTTGCCGTCGCGTACCCACCACACCCGGGAGGTCCCGGTGGTGGTCAGCTCGTCCAGGCCGTCGTCACCGCGGAAGACCAGGGCGGAGGTGTTCCGCTCGGCGAGCACCCCGGCCATGATCGGCGCCAGCCGGCCGTCCGCCACGCCGACCGCCTGGGCCTTGACCCGGGCGGGGTTGGTGAGCGGGCCGAGGCCGTTGAACGCGGTGCGGACCCCGAGGTCCCGGCGGGCCGAGGCCGCGTACCGCAGGGCCGGGTGGAAGACCACCGCGGAGCAGAAGGTGATCCCGGCCTCCTCCGCGACCTGCACCACCCGCTCCGGGGTCAGCTTCAGGTTGACCCCGAGCTTCTCCAGGACGTCGGAGGAGCCGCTGGCGGAGGACGCGGCCCGGTTGCCGTGCTTGACGATCTTCGCACCCGCGCCGGCCGCGACGATGGCGGACATGGTCGAGATGTTGACCGTCTTGGCGCCGTCGCCGCCGGTGCCGACGATGTCCACGGTCCGCCCGGGCACCTCGATCAGGTTGGCGTGGGCGTACATCGTCCGGACCAGCCCGGTGTACTCCTCCACGGTCTCGCCCTTGGCCCGCAGGGCCACCGCGAAGCCCGCGATCTGCGCGTCGGTGGCCTCGCCGCGCATGATCCGCTCCATCGCCCAGGCGGTGTCCTCGCTGGCGAGGTCCCGGCCGCTGAGCAGGGCCTCCAGGATGCCCGGCCAGCCGCGGGCCGCCACGCTGTCGCCGCCTGCCGGGGTCGCAACGTTCATGGTCAGCTCCTGCTGCTCGTCGGGTTTCCGATGTCGGGGCCCACGTCGAATGGGAAGGATCTCAGCCTATCCAGCCCCGGAGACGGCAATGAGCCCCCGTCCAGACCCTGGACGGGGGCTCATGCCGTGGCGACACCAGGACCGACCAGCGTCGGTCCCTCAAGCGGTCGTGCCGGAGATCAGTGGTGGCCGTGGCCCGACTGGATCTCCTTGTACTCCTCGGCGGTGGGCTTCGGAATCTGGTTGCCCTCCGCGTAGAAGCCCTTGCTGAGCTTCGCGCGCAGCTTCTCGCCGCGCGTCACCTTGCGCTCGACGCCGTTCTCGTCGACCGTCGGGCCGATCTCGACCGGCTTGTACTGCTCGTGCGCGGTGAGCGTGTGCAGCTTGCCCTGCGGGAGCGGCTCGTGGACCTCGACGAACTCACCGTGCGGCAGACGCTTGATGATGCCGGTCTCGCGACCGTGCAGCACCTTGTCGTGGTCCCGGCGCTGGAGGCCGAGGCAGATCCGCTTGGTGGCGATGAAGGCCAGGACCGGGACGGCGAAGAAGCCGATCCGGACGAACCAGGTGATCGCGTTGATCGACAGGTGGAAGTACTGGGCGAACATGTCGTTGCCGCCGCCGATGAGGAGCACGATGTACTCCGCGATCCAGGCGACACCGAAGGCCGTACGGGTCGGGACGTTGCGCGGGCGGTCCAGGATGTGGTGCTCGCGCTTGTCGCCGGTGACCCAGGACTCGATGAACGGCCAGACGGCGATCGCGCCGAGGACCAGCGGGAAGAGCAGCAGCGGGATGAACACGCCCAGGACGAGCGTGTGGCCCCACAGGTTGATCTCCCAGCCGGGCATGGCACGGATCAGGCCTTCCGGCATACCCATGTACCAGTCGGGCTGCGCACCGGTGGACACGTGGTCCGGACGGTACGGGCCGAGCGCCCAGATCGGGTTGATCGAGGCGAGCGCCGCGATGGCCGAGATGACACCGAAGACCAGGAAGAAGAAGCCTCCGGCCTTGGCCATGTAGACCGGCAGCAGCGGCATGCCGACGACGTTGTCGTTCGTCTTGCCGGGACCCGCGAACTGGGTGTGCTTGTGGTAGAAGACCAGGATCAGGTGGGCCACCAGCAGGCCCATCATGATGCCGGGCAGCAGCAGGATGTGGATCGAGTAGAACCGGGCCACGAAGTCGCCGCCGGGGAACTCGCCGCCGAAGAGGAAGAACGACAGGTACGTGCCGACGATCGGCACGGACAGGATCGCGCCCTCCATGAAGCGGACACCGGTGCCCGAGAGCAGGTCGTCCGGCAGGGAGTAACCGGTGAAGCCGGTGAACATGCCGAGGACCAGCAGCAGGAAGCCGAAGAGCCAGTTGACCTCGCGCGGCTTGCGGAACGCGCCGGTGAAGAAGACGCGCATCATGTGCACGACCATCGCGGCGACGAAGATCAGCGCCGACCAGTGGTGGATCTGCCGGATGAGCAGACCGCCGCGGACGTCGAAGCTGATGTCCAGCGTCGAGGCGAAGGCCTCGGACATCTGGACGCCCTGCATCGGCACGTACGAGCCGTGGTACACGACCTCGTTCATGCTCGGGTGGAAGAACAGCGTCAGGTACACACCCGTGAGGATGATGATGATGAAGCTGTAGAGGCAGATCTCGCCCAGCATGAAGGACCAGTGGTCCGGGAAGATCTTGCGCATGTTCGCCTTGGCGAGGCTGTAGATCCCCAGGCGGCCGTCCGCCCAGTCGGCTACGCGCTCACCGCGCGGCGCTTTGCGCTCGGTGGTGGTGGCAGTGCTCATCCGCGCTCCCAGAATGCAGGACCGACGGGCTCTTCGAAGTCGCCGAGCGCTTCGAGGAAGCCTTCGTCATTCACGCCGATCCGCAGCTGCGGAAGCGCGTGACCGGCCGGGCCGAAGATGACACGGGCGCCGTCGGAGAGGTCGAAGGTGGACTGGTGGCACGGGCAGAGCACGTGGTGCGTCTGCTGCTCGTACAGGCTGATCGGGCAGCCGACGTGGGTGCAGATCTTCGAGTAGGCCACGATGCCCTCGTGGGACCACTCCAGCTCCTGCTTGTCCTTGATGTCCTCCGGCTTGATCCGGACGAGCATCAGGGCGGCCTTGGCGATCTGGTTCTGGAAGTCGTGCTGGTCCTCCTCCAGGCCCTCGGGCATGGCGAAGGTCAGCGAACCGACCAGAACGTCCTCGGGGCGCAGCGGCTCCATGGTGTTCTGGTTGATGATCAGCTTGCCCTTGGTCCACATGGTCTTGCGCAGCTTGTCCTCGGGCAGCGTGCCCAGGTCGCGGAGCAGGACCACGCCGGAGAGCGGCACCAGGGCCAGCGCGCCGAGCATGGTGTTGCGGATCAGCGGGCGGCGGGCGATGCCGGACTCGTTCGCACCGTCGGCGAAGTCCTGCATGACCTTGGCCTTGACGTCCGCCGGCGCCGCGATCTCGTGGCGGTCGTCGGCGACCTCCACGTCGGACATCAGGGTGCGGGCCCAGTGGACCGCGCCCGCGCCGATGCAGAAGAGGGCCACGCCCAGGGTCAGACCCAGGGCGAAGTTCAGCGCGCTCACCTTCCCGATCGGGAAGACGTAGATGATCTTCTCGACGGGGATGGAGACGTACGAGGCGATGAAGCCGACGGTGGCCAGCATCGACAGCGTGAACAGCATCGCGACCGTGCGCTCGGACCGCCGGGCGGCCCGCTCGTCGATGTCCTGGATGCGCGGCTTGTGGACCGGGAGGCCGGGGTCGGCGAACGGGTCGTCCGCGACCGCTACGGCACCGTGGTGCGCGTCGCCCTGCTCGCTCGGCAGGTGCTTGTCTTCGGGAATGTCTTGGCTACTCATGACTTCTTGGCCTTAGCGGTGTGGGCCGCGACCCAGACGGCGACAGCGATCAGCGCACCCAGACCGAAGATCCAGCCGAACAGACCCTCGGAGACGGGGCCGAGGCCACCGAGCTTCAGGCCGCCAGGGCTGACCGACTTCTCGCCGTTCACGTTCTGGAGGTACGCGATGATGTCCTTCTTCTGCTTCTCCGGCATCGTGCTGTCGGGGAAGGAGGGCATGTTCTGCGGGCCGGTGAGCATGGCCTCGTAGATGTGCTTCGGCTCGACGCCCTCCAGGTTGGGGGCGTACTTGCCGTTCGTCAGCGCGCCGCCCTCGCCGGTGAAGTTGTGGCACTGCGCGCAGTTGTTGCGGAACAGCTCGCCACCGGCGGCGATGTCGGCACCGGCCGGGTCGTACTGCTTCTCGGCCGGCGTGATCGGGCCGGCGCCGAGGGAGGCGATGTACGCCGCGAGCTGGTCGATCTGGGCCTGGGAATAGATGTTCCGCTTCTTCGGCACCTGGGCGCCGGGCTGCTGGGCGGGCATGCGGCCCGTGCTCACCTGGAAGTCGACGGCCGCGGAGCCGACGCCGACCAGGCTGGGGCCGTCAGTGGAACCCTGACCGCCGGTTCCGTGGCAGCTTGCGCAGCCCACGGCGTAGAGCTTCTTGCCCTCCTCGATGGCGAGGGACTGGGCGGTTTCATCGGCCTGCGCCTTGCCCGCGGGCGCGAAGGCGGCGTACAGCCCCCCAGTGACCGCCAGCGCGAAGAGTAGAACGACGACCGCCGCCAGCGGATGGCGTCGTCGTGCGGAGAGCTTTTTCACGGATTACCCCGGTGTCAGGATCTTCTGCGTCGGTGTTTCTGGATGGTGCGCCGGGCGGGGCCCGGCGACGTTTCGCTACTTGATCAGGTAGATCGTGGCGAAGAGGCCGATCCAGACGACATCGACGAAGTGCCAGTAGTAGGACACGACGATGGCCGACGTGGCCTGTTCGTGGGTGAACCTCTTGGCCGCGTACGTCCGGCCGAGGACCAGCAGGAAGGCGATGAGACCGCCCGTCACGTGCAGACCGTGGAAGCCGGTGGTCAGGTAGAACACCGTGCCGTACGGGTCGGACGAGAGGCTCAGGCCCTCGTGCTTGACCAGCTCGGTGTACTCGAACACCTGGCCGCCAATGAAGATCGCACCCATGACGAACGTGATGATGAACCACGTCCGGAGCTTCTTCACGTCACCGCGCTCGGCGGCGAACACGCCGAGCTGACAGGTGAGGGAGGAAAGCACCAGGATCGTGGTGTTCGTCGCCGAGAAGGGCAGGTTCAAGGCCTCGGCCTGTTCTGCCCAGTGCTCGGCGCCCATCACGGATCGCAGGGTGAAGTACATCGCGAAGAGGGCCGCGAAGAACATCAGCTCGGAACTCAACCAGATGATGGTTCCGACGCTGACGAGGTTCGGCCGGTTGACCGTCGGGTGCGCGTGCCCGGTATCTACTGTCGTTGCTGTCGCCACGACCGACATTATGTCGGTCGCTTATCCCGCCCTCACCCCGGGGGGTGCCGTTCGGAGTGTCAGGGGGGTGTGCAAGGCCCGAACGGCCCATCAGATCACCCCCGGGCGACCTCCCGTACGAGGCGTGCGGAACCGATGTTGACACCGGGGCGGGAGGAGTAGCATCCCGCGCATCATCAGCGTGATTCACGGACACGTGGAGGAACGAAATGCGGGCGACTGCGCGGGTTCTGGTCTACAGCGACGACGCGGGCACCCGGGAGCAGGTGCGGCTGGCCGCCGGGCGCAGGCCGGCGGCGGACCTGCCGCCGGTGGAGTTCCTGGAGTGCGCCACTCTTCCAGCGGTCCTCAAGGAGTTGGACGCCGGCGGCATCGACGTGTGCGTGCTGGACGGCGAGGCGGTCCCCGCCGGGGGCATGGGTGTGTGCCGGCAGATCAAGGACGAGATCTTCCGGTGTCCCCCGGTGCTGTTGCTGATGGGGCGCCCCCAGGACGCCTGGCTGGCCACCTGGAGCCGCGCGGACGCGGCCGTCACCCTTCCGGTGGACCCGGTGGAGTTCCCCGAGGCCCTGGCGGGCCTCCTGCGCTCCCGTCTGGCCCCCAACGCCGCCTGAGGCGCGGACGAGGGCCCGCGGGCGGCTGTGCGGCCGTCCGCGGGCCCTCGTGGCCGTACGGGACCTGCGAGGGCCCCTCAGACGGTGGGGCGCAGGCGGGCCTGGTCGATGGCGCTGCGGCCCTCCTGGGTGCCCTTGAGGAGGTAGCTGCCCTCGCGCCAGTCCTTCCAGTCCATGTTCCAGTCGCCGAAGCCGTTGCCGAAGGTGTCCATCTCCTCGCCGATGCTGTTGATCACCTTCACGACGTCGCCTTCGGTGATGTTCTCGTAGAACCAGGCGGCGTTGGCGGTGCTCATGCCGGTGCAGCCGTGGCTGACGTTCTCGTAGCCCTGGGAGCCGACCGACCAGGGCGCGGCGTGCACGTACTCGCCGCTCCACGTCACCCGGGTGGCGTAGTAGACGGGCAGGTTGTAGTACTCGCTGCCGCCGATGCCGACGGTGTCCCCGCGCATCTGGACGAAGTACTGCTTGCCCAGTACCACCTTGACCCCGTTGCGGGTGGAGAAGCCGGGCTTTCCGGTGGTCACCGGAATGGTGTTGATCACTTCTCCGTTGCGCTCGAACGTGAGGGTGTGCGCGGCGGCGTCGGTGGTGACCTCGACGCGGTCGCCGATCTCCAGCTTGAGGGGCTTGGACGCGGCGCCGTGGAGGTCGTCCTCGATCTTGACGCCCTCCAGGTTGCTCCGTACGGAGACCCAGGAGTGGGCGGGCCAGTAGTCCTTGGGGCGGAAGTGCAGGTTCTTGTCGTCCACCCAGTGCCAGGCGCCCTCGACGGGGGCCGGCGTGTCGACGACCAGGCCCCGTTCGACGAGGGCGCGGGCGGCCTTGTCCTTGACGGGTTCGCTGAGTTCGGCCGTGATGGGCTGTCCGACCCCGTATTTGCCCTCGTCCGGGCCGAATTCGACCTTGAGGACCTTCTTGGCCGGGGTGGTGTCGAAGGCCAGCGTGCGCTGTCCCGGGGCGCCCTGCTGGTCCTCCGTGCTCACGGTGACGGTGTAGTGGACGCCCGCGGCCATGGGAGTGGTGCTGTGCCAGCGGTCGCCCTTGGCGGAGAGCTCGCCCGCCAGGCGGCGTCCGTGGGTGTCCACGGCCGTCACGTCGGTGATACGGGACTCCGCGCCCTTGGCGGTGACTTCGAGGGGCTTGTCGGGGTCGGCGGCGCGGCCGGCGGGCGGCTGGTTGAAGGCGATCCGGTCCCCCGCGTCATACGGGCGGGCTGACAGCGGGTTGTCTGCGGACCCCCCGCATGCGGTGGCGCCGGCACCGAGGGACGCGACCAGCAGGGAGCAGCTGAGTACCGTCCAAAGACGCGGTGAGTGGTTCATGCGCTCAACGCTATGAACATATGACTATTACGTCGCGCGGGGTGACTGCAAACGAGGGGCCCGGACTCCTCCGAAAGGTGTCCGGGCCCCTCTGTACTGCTCGTTCCGCTACCGCCTACTGGTTCTGGTTCTCACCGCGGTAGTACTCGTACACCCAGCCCCACAGGCCGATCAGGATGATCGGGGCCGAGAAGTACATGAGCCACCAGCCGAAGATGACACCCATGAACGCGAGCGCGCCACCGATGCCCAGCGAGAGCGGCTGCCAGCTGTGCGGGGAGAAGAACCCCAGCTCGCCCGCCTCGTCGGCGACGTCGGCCTCCAGGTTGTCCTGGGCCATCTCGTCCACGCGCCGGGCCGTGAAGGCCAGGTAGTAGCCGATCATGGCGCTCAGGCCGAAGGCCAGCGCGAGAGCGGTGGTTCCGACCGGCTCCTTCGACCAGACGCCGTAGACGACGGTCATGATCAGGATGAAGACGGAGAGCCAGAGGAACATCTTGCCCTGGATCTTCACTTGCCGGCCTCCTTGCCACCGGTGACGGCCTTCGCCGGGGCGTGGTCCTCGAGGTGGTCGAGGGCCGCGATCTCCGGGTGGTGCAGGTCGAACGCCGGCGATTCACTGCGGATGCGCGGCAGGGTGAGGAAGTTGTGCCGCGGCGGCGGGCAGGAGGTCGCCCACTCCAGCGAACGGCCGTAGCCCCACGGGTCGTCGACCTCGATCTTCTTGCCGTACTTGGCGGTCTTCCAGACGTTGTACATGAACGGCAGGAAGGACAGGCCGAGCACGAAGGAGCTGATCGTCGAGATCGTGTTCAGCGTGGTGAAGCCGTCGGCCGCGAGGTAGTCCGCGTAACGTCGCGGCATGCCCTCGGCGCCCAGCCAGTGCTGCACCAGGAAGGTGCCGTGGAAGCCGATGAACAGCGTCCAGAAGGTGATCTTGCCGAGGCGCTCGTCCAGCATCTTGCCCGTGAACTTCGGCCACCAGAAGTGGAAGCCGGCGAACATCGCGAACACCACGGTGCCGAAGACGACGTAGTGGAAGTGCGCGACGACGAAGTACGAGTCGGAGACGTGGAAGTCCATCGGGGGCGAGGCCAGGATGACGCCGGTCAGACCACCGAAGGTGAAGGTGACCAGGAAGCCGATCGTCCAGAGCATCGGGGTCTCGAAGGACAGCGAGCCCTTCCACATGGTGCCGATCCAGTTGAAGAACTTCACACCGGTCGGGACCGCGATCAGGAAGGTCATGAAGGAGAAGAACGGCAGGAGCACACCGCCGGTGACGTACATGTGGTGCGCCCACACCGTCACCGAGAGGCCGGCGATCGCGATCGTCGCGGCGATCAGGCCGATGTAACCGAACATCGGCTTGCGCGAGAAGACCGGGATGATCTCGGAGACGATTCCGAAGAACGGCAGGGCGATGATGTACACCTCTGGGTGTCCGAAGAACCAGAAGAGGTGTTGCCACAGCAAGGCGCCGCCGTTGGCCGCGTCGAAGACGTGTGCACCGAACTTCCGGTCGGCCTCCAGCGCGAAGAGCGCGGCGGCCAGCACCGGGAAGGCGAGCAGGACCAGGACACCGGTCAGCAGCACGTTCCAGGTGAAGATCGGCATGCGGAACATCGTCATGCCCGGGGCGCGCATGCAGATGATCGTGGTGATGAAGTTGACCGAGCCGAGGATCGTACCGAAGCCGGAGAAGGCCAGACCCATGATCCACATGTCGGCGCCGATGCCCGGCGAACGGACGGCGTCCGACAGCGGGGAGTAGGCGAACCAGCCGAAGTCGGCGGCACCCGAGGGGGTGACGAAGCCGGCCACCGCGATGGTCGAACCGAAGAGGTACAGCCAGTACGCGAACATGTTCAGCCGCGGGAACGCCACGTCGGGCGCGCCGATCTGCAGCGGCATGATCCAGTTGGCGAAGCCGGCGAACAGCGGGGTCGCGAACATCAGCAGCATGATCGTGCCATGCATGGTGAACGCCTGGTTGAACTGCTCGTTCGACATGATCTGCGTGCCCGGACGGGCCAGCTCGGCGCGCATGAAGAGCGCCAGGAGACCGCCGATCAGGAAGAACACGAACGAGGTGACCAGGTACATCGTGCCGATGGTCTTGTGGTCGGTGGTGGTGAGCCACTTGACGACCACGTTGCCCGGCTGCTTGCGCCGCACCGGCAGCTCGTTTTCATACGAGTCGGCGGCGGCACCCTGGGATTCGTTGAGGATGCTCACAGTTTGTTCACTTCCGCATTCCGGGCGGGGTCAGTCTGCTTGATGCCGGCCGGCAGGAAGCCGGTCTGACCCTTCTCCGCCAGCTGCTTCAGGTGGGCCTTGTACTCCGCGGGGGAGACGACCTTCACGTTGAAGAGCATGCGGGAGTGGTCGACACCGCAGAGCTCGGCACACTTGCCCACGAAGGTGCCTTCCTGGGTCGGGGTGACCTCGAAGACATTGGTGTGACCGGGGATGACGTCCTGCTTGAACAGGAAGGGCACCACCCAGAAGGAGTGGATGACGTCGTTCGACGACAGGATGAAGCGGACCTTCTCGCCCTTGGGCAGGTAGAGGGTCGGCCCCGGGTTGTTCGTGTCCGCGTTCCGGTCGCCGGGGACACCCTTGTCGTAGACGCCCTCGGCGCCCGCCGGGAACTGCTTGGTGAAGCGGTCCGGGAGGGAGGCGAGCTCCTTCGGAACCGCACCCGCCTTCGGGGTCGCGCCGTCACCGTCGACGTTCTCGACGTAGTTGAAGCCCCAGCTCCACTGGAAGCCGATCACATTGATGGTGTGAGCCGGCGTCGTCTTGGAGAGGGTGAGCAGCTTCGACTCATCACGCGCGGTGAAGTAGAAGAGCACCGAGACGATGATGAGCGGGACCACGGTGTACAGCGCCTCGATGGGCATGTTGTACCGGGTCTGCGCGGGGACCTCGATCTTCGTCCGGCTACGCCGGTGGAAGATGACGCTCCACATGATCAGGCCCCACACCAGGATGCCCGTGATGAGAGCGGCCGCCCAGGATCCCTGCCACAGGGAGAGGATGCGAGGCGCCTCCTCCGTGACCGGGGTGGGCATTCCGAGGCGGGGGAAGTCTTTCCAGGTGTACGAGCAACCAGTGGCGGTCGCCAGGACCACGCCCGCAGTCAGCGCCTGCAGCAGCTTCCGCCGCATCGGGCGCCGCGGCGAGCGGTCGGAGCCGTAGGGACTCACGTAGCGCCTTCCCGAGAGTCTCGGCCCGCGCGGCCGGCCGCGGCCGTGTTCGGGTCGGTCGCCGGCCCTGACGCAGGCAGGGGTTTGGATGTTTATGCGGACCAAACCCTACTGGACGCTATTTGAGGCCGCGCGGGGAGGGTGCCCAACGCGCCGCTACTGCCCCCGAAGGGATGGATCCGCCGTACGGGGGACGGCCCGTACGGCCCTGAACGGCGGGCTCCGGAAGGCATCTGACGGCCCCTGAACCCGCCGCGACCTGGGCGGGGTCCGCCCACCCGGCGGCCGGCCCGCGCCCCCGCCCCCTCAACACCCCTTCCCCCGCCGCCCCTGCCTTACGGTGGCCGGATGCCGTACTTCGACACCGCGTCCGCCGCCCCGCTGCACCCCGTGGCCCGGCAGGCGCTGCAGGCCGCACTGGACGAGGGCTGGGCGGATCCCGCCCGGCTGTACCGGGAGGGGCGGCGGGCCCGGCTGCTGCTGGACGCGGCCCGGGAGGCCGCGGCCGAGGCCGTGGGATGTCGCGCCGACGAGCTCGTGTTCACTCCTTCGGGGACGCACGCGGTTCACGCGGGCGTCGCGGGGGCCCTCGCCGGGCGCCGGCGGGTCGGCGGCCGTCTGGTCGTATCGGCGGTCGAGCACAGCTCCGTCCTGCACGCCGCGGAGACGCACGCGGCGGCCGGCGGCACGGTGACGGAGGTTCCGGTGGACCGGCTCGGCATGGCGGCCCCGGAGGGGTACGCGGCCGCGGTCGGCCCGACCACGGCTCTGGCGTGCCTCCAGTCGGCCAACCACGAGGTGGGCACGGTCCAGCCGGTGGCGGAGGTGGCCGAGGTCTGCGCGGCGGCGGGGGTCCCGCTGCTCGTGGACGCGGCGCAGTCGCTGGGCTGGGGCCCGGTGGAGGGCGGCTGGTCGGTACTGGCGGCCAGCGCGCACAAGTGGGGCGGCCCGCCCGGGGTCGGCCTGCTGGCAGTCCGCAAGGGGGTCCGCTTCGCCCCCCAAGGCCCCGCCGACGAAAGGGAGTCGGGCCGCTCCCCCGGCTTCGCGAACCTCCCGGCCATCGTGGCGGCGGCGGCCTCGCTGCGGGCCGTGCGGGCCGAGGCGGACGCGGAGGCGGCACGGCTGCGGGTGCTGGTGGACCGGATCCGGCGGCGGGTGGCCCGGCTGGTGCCGGACGTGGAGGTGGTCGGCCACGCGGACCGGCGCCTGCCGCACGTGGTCACGTTCTCCTGCCTGTACGTCGACGGCGAGACGCTGCTCCACGAACTGGACCGCTCGGGCTACTCGGTCTCCTCGGGCTCCTCGTGCACGAGCTCCACGCTGACCCCGAGTCACGTGCTGCGGGCGATGGGGGTGCTGTCGGAGGGAAACGTACGGGTCTCGCTCCCGCGGGGCACGACGGCGGAGGAGGTCAACGGCTTCCTGGAGGTGCTGCCGAGGGCGGTGGCGGGGGTGCGGGAGGAGCTGGGCGTCGTGGAGCCGGCCGCTTCCGGCCCGCCGGTGGGCGACTCGGTCGAGGTCGACGCCCTCGGGCTCCGCTGCCCGCAGCCGGTGATCGAGCTGGCCCGGGCCATCGGGACGGTGCCGGTGGGCGGGACGGTGACGGTCCTGTCGGACGACGAGGTGGCGCGGCTGGACATTCCGGCGTGGTGCGCGATGCGGGGGCACGTGTACCTGGGCGAAACCCCGCGCGGGGACGCGGTGGCCTACGGCGTCCGCCGGGCCGTCTGACGCCGGTTCCGCTGCGCCTGGGGGCTCCGCCCCCAGGCCCTCCCCCAGCGGTAGCTGGGGGAGGGCCTGGGCTTGCCCCGGGGAACTACGCCTCCAGGTGGGCGCGGACCTCGGCGGCGGCGGTTTCGCCGTAGGCCTTGGTGAAGCGCTCCATGAAGTGCGCACGCGCCAGCGTGTACTCCTGGGTGCCCAGGGTCTCGATGACCAGCGTGGCCAGCATGCAGCCGAGCTGCGCCGCCCGCTCAAGGCCCACGCCCCAGCCGAGCCCGGTCAGGAACCCGGCCCGGAACGCGTCGCCGACACCCGTCGGGTCGACCTTCGCCGTCTCCTCCGGGCAGCCGACCAGGATCGGCTCCTCGCCGACCCGCTCGATGCGCACGCCCTGCGCACCCAGGGTGGTGACCCGGGTGCCGACCTTGGCGAGGATCTCCTCGTCCGTCCAGCCGGACTTCGTCTCGATGAGGCCCTTCTCGTACTCGTTCGAGAAGAGGAAGGTCGCGCCCTCCATCAGGGTGCGGATGTTCTCGCCGTCCATGCGGGCGATCTGCTGCGAGAAGTCCGCCGCGAAGGGGATCCCGCGGGTGCGGCACTCCTCCGTGTGGCGGAGCATCGCCTCGGGGTCGTCGGCGCCGATGAGGACCAGGTCCAGTCCGCCGACGCGGTCGGCGACGGCCTTCAGCTCGATCTGGCGGGCCTCGCTCATCGCGCCCGTGTAGAAGGAGCCGATCTGGTTGTGGTCGGCGTCCGTGGTGCAGACGAAGCGCGCGGTGTGCAGCACCTCGGAGATCCGCACGGAGGCCGTGTCCACCCCGTGCCGGTCCAGCCAGGCGCGGTACTCGTCGAAGTCCGAGCCGGCCGCGCCGACCAGGATCGGGCGGCTGCCGAGCTGGCCCATGCCGAAGCAGATGTTCGGGCCGACGCCGCCCCGCCGCACGTCGAGGTTGTCGACGAGGAAGGAGAGGGAGACCGTGTGGAGCTGGTCGGCGACGAACTGGTCGGCGAAGCGGCCCGGGAAGGTCATGAGGTGGTCGGTGGCGATGGAGCCGGTGACTGCGATGCGCACGGCGTGGATGCTCCTGCGGATGACGGCGGGTGACATCCAAAGCTACCGTTCCTTTCGATGCCGGTCACCATCGGCCGGATCGCTGTGCACCGGGCTGGCCGGTGGTCTCCCCGTACGGTCTTGGGAGACGGGGAACAGTACGGGCTGGTCGCTTCGGTCCCGGCAGGTCTTGGCCCCCTGGTCGGGGTGTGCCTGCGGTCCTCGGCGGGCTCGTGCCCCCGCGTGCCCTCGGCTGGGGGACGGCCTGGCCGGTAGCTCTCCGCGTCACGATCCTCTGGTCGTGTGCGGTCACACCTGGCCGACGCCGTGCCCCGTGTCCGAGGGCGCGCCTGCCGATCGCCACAGCGGCCGCGTGGTGGCCGGTGACGAGCGTCGTCTTCGATTGTCGCTGGAGCGGCTCCTTCCAGTGCTGGGCTCCCCAGCGGGAGGTGTAGGCGGGATCGACCGCAACGACGACGAGACCGGCATGGTGGGCCATGCCGCGTAGCCGCTCACGAAACTTCGCCGTCGGGAGGCCGGTGACCGTGCGGCGGAAGTCCTTGCCGCGTTTGCCGCGCCCCATGGTTTCCCGGCCAACGTCACGGGCCTCGGAAAAGCCCAGGTTTTCGATCGCCAGACCGCCACAGCCGTGTGTCTTGGCGAGGCCGATCAGTTCCGTGATGGCAGCCCGCAGCCGACCGTCGCTCTGGGATGCGGGGCCCGTCAGATCAGTGGGCACTGTCATCGGCCGGCCGACCGGGTTACCGTGCACGTCCACGACGCAGCCGGCGAGGTGCCCGGCGTTGAGGTCCACTGCCAGCAGCCGGATTCCTGCGGCGGCCAGTTCGGCAGGGGTCGGCAGCGCCGTCTTCGGCGTAGCCCAGGAGGCATCGAGGTACCAGCGGTCACGTTCCGGGTCGAACACGATGTCGTAGCGCACCGCCTGGTCGGCGATGGCGCGGTCCAGCCATTCGTCCCGGCGATGGCTGAAGGAGACGGAGCAGGCGAGCCGGTAGCGGCCGCGCGGCGCGTTCGCCAGATGTCGAAAAGGTGCGGGCAGAACGAAGGCAACCGTGCCGGTGGCCGGGTCCACGGTGATCGTGTAGTTCCCGTACGGCGCCCCGGACTCGCCGTCGGCGGTCAGGAACATGCGCCGCGCGTCCCATCGCTCGCGCCACGCGGCTTCGGTGATCCCAGCGGCGGCGAGGTGGTGTCGACCCTTCGCGAGCCTTCGGCCGCCAACGACGATCGACGGATGACCGGCCTCGATCCGCGACTCCACCTCGGTGAGGCGGGTGGTGAGGATCTGCAACCGGCGCTGCTTCTGTGCACGCTCATCCCCGCTCGCATAGCCGAGGACGCCGCCTGCACGCCGACCGCAGGGCGCCGCCAGACGTGCTCGGATCTTCGCGACGGCCCGGCGTAGAAACGCACGTTCGTCGAACAGGCATCGCAGGGAGAGCTGGTACTGGTCTTCGGACACACGGGTGATGGACCCCGCCCACCGGGACGAAGACGTCTTCGTCAGTGCGCGCTTGCGCTCTGCCCGCCGATTGTCCTTGACCGGCACCCTTCCTCGTTCACTCGTACGAGCTACCGGTCCCCGGCCCCCGGCCGAACGGCTGAAACTACCCCGTAGTAGGACTTCCTTCGCCCGACCTGGCGTGTCTACCGTGCCCCCATGACCTATACCGATGGTTTCGGTTACGCCGAGTACACCGCCGACGCGCGCCCCGGCTTCGCACGGCTGCTGGGCGACTGCGCCCGGATGGCCCCGCACTGGGCGGTCGAGCCGGAGGCCCGGCCCGGCCCGGTGGCACCCTCCCAGATCCACGGGATCAGCGTCCCGCCGGCCTCCGCCCGGCTGATCGCCGCCACAGCGGAGTACGGGGAGTAGGAGGAGGAAAGGGGAAGGGAACCGGATTCGCGGTCGGCGCGTCACACCCGCATCACGTACGGCGGGACACGCGAAGGAGCGAGCGGTGACCAGCGAACAACCCGACACATCACGCGCCACACGACGGCGGCCGGCCTGGGCCATCGGCTCCATCGCGGCCGCCGTCCTGCTGGCCGGCGGCGGCACGGCCTACTGGGCGTCGACGGCGTACGGGGACGCCCGGGGCGGCGGCAGCCGTACGGGTGACACCGCGGCCGTCGCCCCGCGTACCGCCGGGACCCCCTCCCGGCCCGGGATCGCCCCCGGGGAGCCGGACCCGAACGGCGGCGGGGTGACCTACCGGGCGGACGTCCCCCTGCCCCCGGCCCCGGCGAGCGCGCCCTCCTTCGCCGCGTCCGGGGAGGTGACCTCGGAGGAGGTGGCCCGGCTCGCGCAGGCCCTGGGGATCTCCGGCGCGCCCCGCCTCAGCGGGGAGCAGTGGCTGGCCGGTGAGACCGTCGACGGTGCGGGGCCCCGGCTGAGCGTCACCCGCAAGGCCCCGGGCACCTGGAGCTTCTCCCGCTTCCAGGGCCCCGGTGCGGGGGACGACTGCGTGCGCGGCAAGGACACCTGCGGCCCGGCCACGCTCCCCCAGGAGGGTTCGGGCGCGGCGAAGCAGGCCGCCCCGCAGGACTCCGGCGCCGGCAAGCCCGTCTCCGAGCAGGCCGCGAAGGCCGCCGCGGCGCCGGTGCTCGCGGCCGCCGGGCAGGGCGACGCGAAGGTGGACGCCCGTCTGGTGACGGGTTCGGTCCGGGTGGTGGTCGCCGACCCGGTGGTGGGCGGCCTGCCCACGCAGGGCTGGTCCAGCCGGATCAGCGTCGGGGCGGACGGCCAGGTGGTGGCGGGCAGCGGCGAGCTGAAGGCACCGGTCCGCACGGCCGAGCAGCCCGTGGTCGGGGCCGCCGAGGCGCTGGACCGCCTGAACGCCGCGAGCAAGGGCGGCGGTGACGGGACGGGTCCGGGCCCGAGTGGCTGCGCGACCTCGGTGCCGCTGACCCCGGACACCGCGACGGGGGCCACGGACACCCTGCCCTGCAACCCGGAGCCGCGCCCGATGAAGCCGCCGCGGACGGAGAGCGTGAAGGGGGCCGTGCTCGGGCTGACCGCGGGGACGGTGGACGGCGGGCGGGGCCTCGTACCGGCCTGGCTGTTCGAGGTCGCGGGCGCGGACGGGAAGCCGGGCCGTACGGTGGTCCAGCCGGCCGCGGCCAAGGAGGACGGTGGCACCCCCGCTCCGGTGCCCCCGCAGGGCCGCACCGTGCCCGGGTTCTCGTACGCGCAGGCCGACCGGACGCTGACGGTCAACTTCTGGGGCGGGGTGTGCAGCACCTACGCCCTGGAGGCCCGCGAGGAGGCCGGGTCGGTGCTGGTGAAGATCACGGAGACGCCGAACAAGCCCGGCCAGAACTACATCATGATCGCGAAGGACATGTCGGTCACGGCGCAGCTGCAGCAGCCGCTGGGCGACCGCAAGGTGGTCGACGCGACGACGGGCAAGCCCCTCCCCCGGCAGTAGGAGCGCACGCAGGAGGGTGGCACGCGCAAGGGCCCGGGCGCCGGTCGGATCGACCGGGGCCCGGGCCCTCTTCGTGCGCGTTCAGCCGGGTTTAGCTGAAGGAGTCGCCGCAGGCGCAGGAGCCGGTGGCGTTCGGGTTGTCGATCGTGAAGCCCTGCTTCTCGATGGTGTCGACGAAGTCGATGGAGGCGCCGCCCAGGTACGGGGCGCTCATGCGGTCGGTGACGACCTTGACACCGTCGAAGTCCTTGACGACGTCGCCGTCGAGGGAGCGCTCGTCGAAGAAGAGCTGGTAGCGCAGGCCGGAGCAGCCGCCGGGCTGGACGGCGACGCGCAGCGCCAGGTCATCGCGGCCTTCCTGCTCCAGCAGGGTACGGACCTTCTCGGCGGCGGCGTCGGACAGGAGGATGCCGTCGCTCACAGTGGTCTTGTCGTCCTGTACGGACATCTGCATTCACTCCCGAAGTGGGCGGCTCCCCGCCTTGAGGCTGGGGAAACGTCGGACTCTTGCCGTCGATGGCAACCAGCGGGACCGCGGTTTCATTCCGGGTCCGGCGCCTTGTTTCAGATATTCATGCTCGCACACCTGCGGGCGGCGGTGGACCCCTCGCGGAGGGCCGCTGGAGTGCGCCGTTCCGGAGCGAGGCGAATGCGTCACATCGACACTATCGCCATCGTCAAACTGACATGAAGCGGTTATGATAGATAACGTCATATAGACGAGAAGTCGAAGTGACGCCTTCGGAAGCCCTCTTCGGAAGGCACCCAGTCGTTGAACAGAAAGGGTGCGTGTCGTGACCACCGCCCAGCCCTTGGACGTCCAGCCGACGCCCCTTGCCCTGCTGCTGCTCGGGCGCGAGTCCGACCCCAAGAGCGAGCGCGGCGTGGAGTGCCCCGGCGACCTGCCCTCGCCGTCGGACCCGGACCTGGTGGCCCGCGCCCGCGCGGCCAAGGAGAAGCTCGGGGACAAGGTCTTCATCCTCGGGCACCACTACCAGCGCGACGAGGTCATCGAGTTCGCCGACGTCACCGGCGACTCCTTCAAGCTGGCCCGCGACGCGGCCGCCAAGCCGGAGGCCGAGTACATCGTCTTCTGCGGTGTGCACTTCATGGCCGAGTCCGCGGACATCCTGACCTCCGACGCCCAGAAGGTCGTCCTGCCCGACCTCGCGGCCGGCTGCTCGATGGCCGACATGGCCACCGCCGAGCAGGTCGCCGAGTGCTGGGACGTGCTGACCGAGGCCGGGGTCGCCGGCAGCACCGTGCCCGTCTCGTACATGAACTCCTCCGCCGACATCAAGGCCTTCACCGGCAAGCACGGCGGCACGATCTGTACGTCGTCCAACGCGAAGAAGGCCCTGGAGTGGGCCTTCGAGCAGGGCGAGAAGGTGCTCTTCCTCCCCGACCAGCACCTGGGCCGCAACACCGCCGTCCGCGACATGGGCATGTCCCTGGACGACTGCGTGGTCTACAACCCGCACAAGCCGAACGGCGGGCTGACCGCCGAGCAGCTGCGCGGCGCGAAGATGATCCTGTGGCGCGGCCACTGCTCGGTGCACGGCCGGTTCAGCCTTGACTCGGTCAACGACGTGCGCGAGCGCATCCCGGGCGTCAACGTGCTGGTGCACCCCGAGTGCAAGCACGAGGTCGTCGCGGCCGCGGACTACGTCGGCTCGACGGAGTACATCATCAAGGCGCTGGAGGCGGCCCCGGCCGGCTCCAAGTGGGCCATCGGCACCGAGCTGAACCTCGTCAAGCGGCTGGCGAACCGCTTCGCCGCCGAGGACAAGGAAGTCGTCTTCCTCGACAAGACGGTCTGCTTCTGCTCGACGATGAACCGCATCGACCTCCCCCACCTGGTGTGGACCCTGGAGTCCCTGGCCGAGGGCAACCTCGTCAACCAGATCCAGGTCGACAAGGAGACCGAGAGCTTCGCCAAGCTCGCGCTGGAGCGCATGCTCGCCCTCCCGTAGGCAGCGGCAGGAACGCGCACGAAGGGGCGCCCCCGGTGGGGGCGCCCCTTCGGCGTTCACGGGATCAGACCGTCACCCGGTCCTCGTCCGGGGACGGGACCACCGTCAGCCTGGCCTCGCGCCTGGCCGAGCGGCGCTCCCGCCGGCGCTCCTTGCGGAGCTCGATCACCGTGTACAGCGTCGGCACGAGCAGCAGCGTCAGCAGGGTGGAGCTGACCAGGCCGCCGATGACCACCACGGCGAGCGGCTGCGAGATGAAGCCCCCCTCGCCCGTGACCCCGAGCGCCATCGGGAGCAGGGCGAAGATCGTCGCCAGGGCCGTCATCAGGATCGGGCGCAGCCGGTGCCGACCGCCCTCGACGACCGCCTCGACCACGCCCAGGCCCTGGGCCCGGTACTGGTTGACCAGGTCGATCAGGACGATGGCGTTGGTCACGACGATGCCGATGAGCATCAGCATGCCGATCATCGCCGGGACGCCCATCGGGGTGCCGGTGGCGATGAGCAGGCCCAACGCGCCGGTGGCGGCGAAGGGGATGGAGACCAGCAGGATCAGCGGCTGGACCAGCGAGCGGAAGGTCGCGACCAGCAGCATGAAGACGATCGCGATGGCCGCGAGCATGGCCAGGCCCAGCGAGCCGAAGGCCTCGTCCTGGTCCTGGGAGACGCCGCCGATGGAGGCCGTGGCCCCGTCGGGCAGGTCCAGGGCCTTGAGCTTGGTCTGGAGGGCGGCGCTGACCGCGCCGGTGTTGTCACCGACCGGCTTGGCGGTGATGGTCGCGGCGCGGGCGCCGTCGATCCGGGTCATCGCGACCGGGCCGGGGACCTCCTTGACCTCGGCGATGTCGCCCAGCCTGGCCGGGCCGACGGGCAGGTCCCGCAGCTCCGCCAGGGTGGTGGCCGGGTGGGCGGAGCGGATGACGACGTCCCGCTCGGTGTTGTCCAGTACGGCCTTGCCGACCGGGTTGCCGCGGACGGCCTGGGCGACGAGCGCGCCCAGCGCGGCCTGGTTCAGGCCCGCCTCGGCGGTCTTCGGGGTGGCGGTGACCGAGATGCGGGGCACCGACTGGGCGAGGTCGCTCTGGACGTCGGTGACGTCCTCAAGGGTGGCCACCTCGGCGCGGACCTGCTCGGCGGCCTTGGCGAGGACGGCGCCGTCGCCGGCCTTGACGACCACGCTCAGGTTCTGGCTGCCGAAGCCGCCGCCCGCCGAGAGGGAGATGTCGCCGATGCCCTGGAGGTTGCCCAGGGCGTCCTGGATCCGCTGCTTGACGGCGTCGGACTGGCCGGCGTCGTCGAGGGTGACCTGGAAGGAGGCCTGGTTGGAGCCCGTACCGCCGCCGAAGGCCGCGAGGAAGCCGGAGGAGCCGACGGTGACCTGGTAGTCCTTGACGCCCTCGACGGAGGCCAGGGCCTTCTCCACCTTGCGGCTGGCCTCGTCAGAGGCGGCCAGCGAGGTGCCGGCGGGCAGTTCCTGCCTGACCGTCAGGACGTCCTGGTCGCCCTGGTCGAAGAAGTTGGTCTTCAGCAGCGGGGTCATCCCGAAGGTGGCGACCAGCACGACGACCGCGATCGCGACGCTGGTCAGGCGGCGCCGGGTGGCGAAGCCCAGGACCCGCACGTAGAGGCGCTGGAGACGGCTCTTCGCCTCCTTCTCCTCGGCCTCGCGGCGCGCCCGCTCCGGGTCCTGCGAGGTGCCCTTGGGGGCGCGCAGGAACCAGTACGAGAGCACCGGGACGACGGTCAGGGAGACCAGCAGCGAGGCCAGCAGGGCGGCGGTGACGGTGAGCGAGAAGGAGCCGAAGAGCTCGCCGATCATGCCGCCGACCAGGCCGATCGGCAGGAAGACGGCGACGGTGGTGAGCGTGGACGAGGTGACCGCGCCGGCGACTTCCTTGACGGCGGCGGTGATGGCGGCCTCGCGCTCCTCGCCGTAGCCGAGGTGGCGCTTGATGTTCTCCAGGACCACGATCGAGTCGTCGACGACCCGGCCGATGGCGATGGTGAGCGCGCCCAGCGTCAGCATGTTGAGCGACAGGTCGCGGGTCCACAGCACGATCAGGGCGAGGACCACGGACAGCGGGATGGACACGGCGGTGACCAGCGTCGAGCGGATCGAGGCCAGGAAGACCAGGATCACGATGACCGCGAAGGCCAGACCGAGCAGGCCTTCGGTGGTCAGGCCGGAGATGGAGCGGGCCACGGCCGGGCCCTGGTCGCTGACGACGGTCAGCTCGGCGCCGGAGCCGAGCTGGGAGCGCAGCTCGGGGAGCTTGTCCTTGACGGCGTCGGAGATGGCGACGGCGCTGCCGTCCTTGTCCATGGTGAGGACGAGGGCGAGGCTGGGCTTGCCGTTGGTGCGGGTGATCGAGTCGGCCCTGGCCGGCTCCTGCCGGACGGCGGCGACGTCGCCGAGGCGGACGACCGGCCTGCCGGGGCCGGCGGTCAGCCGGAGGTCCTCCAGCTGGGCGAGGGAGGTGTAGCCGGAGCCGACGCGGACGGTGCGGTTCTTGCCCTGCTCGTCGAAGGAGCCGGCGGGGACGGCCGCCCCGCCCGCCTTGAGGCCCTCCGCGAGGGCGGCGCCGTCGAGGCCGGCGGCGGCGAGCTTGGCGTTGTCGGGGGCGATGGTCACCTGGAGGTCGCGGACGCCCTCCACGCTGACCCGGCCGACGCCGTCGAGGTCCTCCAGGACGGGGACGACGGAACGGTTCAGCTGGTCGGCGAGCGCCTGCTGGTCCTTGTCGGAGGTGACGGCGAGGACGACGGTCGGGATGTCGTCGGTGGAGCCGGCGACCACCTGCGGGTCCACCTCGGCGGGCAGCCG
Source organism: Streptomyces sp. NPDC029216 (assembly GCF_040648015.1). Lineage (NCBI taxonomy): Bacteria > Bacillati > Actinomycetota > Actinomycetes > Kitasatosporales > Streptomycetaceae > Streptomyces > Streptomyces sp. NPDC029216. Next base: position 21,403 of record NZ_JBEZWL010000014.1, read on the forward strand.
GACGCGGGCCCGGTTGACGGCCTGCTGGACGTCGGCGACGAGCTGCTTGGTGCCGCTGTCGCCGTAGTCGAAGGTGGCCCGGATGAGGGCGTTGCCCTCACTGGCGGTGGAGGTGATGCCGGTGATGCCGTCGACGCCCTTGAGGGTGCTCTCGATCGGCTCGATGACCTGCTTCTCGACCACGTCGGGCGAGGCGCCCTGGTACGGCGCGAGCACGGAGACCATCGGCAGTTCGATGGACGGCAGCAGCTGCTGCTTGAGCTGCGGGATGGCTATGGCGCCGAAGAGCAGCGCGACGATCGACACGAGGCCGATCAGGGCTCTCTGGGCCAGGCTGAAGCGGGACAGCCAGGACATGGGTGTGGGATCTCTCTGCTGTGACGTGGGCGAGGGTCCTCCAGCCTCACCCACGCCGGACCGCGGCTGCGTCGGCCCCAGGTCCCGTCCTTATGCGCGGCATACCGCGCCCGCAGTACGCCGTCCTACTGCGGGCCGCGCGCGCCGCAGCGGGGCGGGGCACCTGCGGCGCACGGCGCGGCGCGCCGCAGGTCAGTCGACGCGGGGGCGGACCAGGCCCGATTCGTACGCGATGACCACCAATTGCGCCCGGTCGCGCGCCCCGAGCTTGGCCATGGCCCGGTTGACGTGCGTCTTCACGGTCAGCGGGCTGACCTCCAGGCGGGCGGCGATGCCGTCGTTGGAGAGGCCGGCGGCCACCAGGACGAGGACCTCGCGCTCGCGGCCGGTCAGCGCGGCCAGCCGTTCGGCGTGGGCCGAGCCGGCGGCGGGGGCGTCGGCGCGGCCGCCCTGGGCGAGGAAGCTGGCGATCAGCCCCTTGGTGGCGGCCGGGGAGAGCAGCGCCTCGCCGGCGGCCGCGACGCGGATGGCGTTGAGGAGCTCGTCGGGTTCGGCGCCCTTGCCGAGGAAGCCGGAGGCTCCGGCGCGCAGGGCCTGGACCACGTACTCGTCGACCTCGAAGGTGGTCAGCATGACGACCCGGACCCCGGCGAGGTCGGGGTCCTCGCTGATCAGGCGGGTGGCGGCGAGGCCGTCGGTGCCGGGCATGCGGATGTCCATGAGGACGACGTCCGCGCCCCGCTCGCGGGCGAGGGCGTAGGCCTGGGCCCCGTCGGAGGCCTCCCCGACCACCCGCATGTCGGGTTCGGAGTCGACGAGCACCTTGAACGCGCTGCGCAGCAGCGCCTGGTCGTCGGCGAGCAGCACCTTGATGGGGGCCCCGCCCCGCTCCTGAGCCTGGGTCTCGTCCACCCCCCGAGGGTACGCGGGCGGTGGGGCGCCGGATCAGCCGAGGGCGAGGACCACCAGGACGGCCGTCGCGGCGGCCTCGCAGACGGCTCCGAAGACGTCGCCGGTGACCCCGCCGAAGCGGTGCACGCAGCGGCGCAGCAGGAGTTCGGCGGTGAGCAGGGCCGCGAGGACGGCGGCCGCGTGCTGGGCGGCCGCGGGCGCTCCGGAGGGGAGGGCGGCCAGGGCGGCGGCGGCCACGACGAGGCCGGCCACTGCGGCGGCCGCGCGGTGCGGGACCACGCCCGCGACGGCCGCGCCGAGCCCCTCGGGCCGTGCGGCGGGCACGCCCCGGCGGGAGGCCAGGGTCATGGCGAGCCGGGCGGTGACGGCGGCGGTCACGGTGGCGAGCGCGCCCCGGATCCAGCCGTCGGCGTACGCGTCGGCGAGGGCGGCGACCTGGATCAGGAGGACGAACAGCAGGGAGATGACGCCGAAGGGGCCGATGTCGGACTGCTTCATGATGCGCAGGGCGTCGTCGGCGGGTTTGGCGCTGCCCAGCCCGTCGGCGGTGTCGGCCAGCCCGTCCAGGTGGAGTCCGCGGGTGAGGGCCGCCGGGACGGCGACGGTGACGGCCGCGGCGAGCAGGGGTCCGCCGCCGAGCAGCATCAGCAGCGTGCCGGGTACGGTGGCGAGCAGGCCCACGGCGAGGCCGGCCAGCGGGGCGCAGGCCATGCCGGTGCGGGCGGCGGGCCGGTCCCAGCGGGTGATGCGGGCGGGCAGGACGGTCAGCGTGCCGAAGGCGAAGCGGATCCCGTCGGCCAGCGAGGCGCGCTCCGTGGGCGGGGGCGGCGGTCGATCATCGGTCGAATCTGTCATCGGCGCGAACGCTACCCGCTTACCGTGAGCGGTAAATTGCTCATTACGTGTCATATCGGGAGCGGGTGTCGTGGGTCACTGGTGGGAGCGCAACATCGTCGAGCCGGGCAAGCTCCCGCTGCTGCTCGCCCTGTTGTCGTTCGTGCTGTCGTTCCTGGTCACACGGGTGATCACCCGGCTGATCCGGGCGGGCCGCGGACCGTTCAAGAACATCACCCCGGGCGGTCTGCACGTCCACCACGTGGTCCCGGGCGTGGTCCTGGTGATCATCGGCGGGTTCGGGGCGGTGGGCAGCGGCGGGCACAGTTTCGGCGCGGGCCTGTCGGCGGTGCTCTTCGGGCTGGGCGCCGGGCTGGTGCTGGACGAGTTCGCGCTGATCCTGCACCTCGACGACGTCTACTGGAGCGAGCAGGGCCGCAAGAGCGTGGAGATCGTGGTGCTGACGGCCGCGGTGGTCGCGCTGGTGCTGGGCGGGTTCCTGCCGTTCGGGGTCAACGAGCTGACCCCCGGGGAGCGGCACAGCCGCGGGATCGTGGTCATGAACACCGCCACCAACTTCTTCCTGGCGCTGATCGCCCTGTGGAAGGGAAAGCCGCGTACGGCGGTCTTCGGGACGGTCATCCCCTTCGTCGCGCTGATCGGCGCCATCCGGCTGGCCCGGCCCGGGTCCCCGTACGCGAGGCGGTTCTACGCGCACCGGCCGCGCGCCCGCGCCAGGGCGGGGCTGCGGGCCTTCCACCACGACCGGCGCTGGGCCCGGCCCCGGCGCAGGTTCGAGAACTTCATCAGCGGACTGTCCGATCCGGAGCGGGACCGGGACCGGGAGAAGAGCGGCGGCTCCGGCGGCGGTCCGGGGCACGGCTGCGGCTGACGCGGAAGGGTCCGCCCCCGGCGCGGGGGCGGACCCTTCCTCAGGTCGGTGAGTGGCGCGCTGGTGTCGGTGGGCCGGCGCGCGCGGGCGCCGTCAGCCCGGGATCAGGCCGTCGTCGCTGAGCATGTCCCGGACCTCCGCCAGGGTCGCGTCGGGCCCGGGGAGGATCAGTTCGGAGGGCTCCAGCGCGTCGTCGGGCAGCGGGGTGCCCAGGCGGCGTACGGCGTGGAGCAGCGCGACCAGCGTGCGCCGGAAGCCCGGCTCGTCGCCGGACTCCATCTCCTCCAGGAGTTCGTCGTCCAGCTTGTTGAGCTCGATGAGGTGGCCGTCGTCCACCTTCACCTGGCCTTCCCCCATGATGCGGACAATCATGACGGGCCCCTGTCCTACTGCTTGTCGAACCGGTGCTGGGTCTGCTGCGGCTGGGCGGTGCCCGGGGCGCCGCCCTCGATGGCCTGCTGCTGCGCGGACGGGCCGCCGGCCAGCTCCGCCTTCATCCGCTGGAGCTCCAGCTCGACGTCGTTGCCGCCGGAGAGGCGGTCGAGTTCGGCCTGGATGTCGTCCTTGGAGCCCAGCCCGCTCTGGTCGTCCAGGGCGCCGGAGGCCAGCAGCTCGTCGATCGCGCCCGCACGGGCCTGGAGCTGGGCCGTCTTGTCCTCGGCCCGCTGGATGGCCAGGCCGACGTCGCTCATCTCCTCGGAGATGCCGGAGAAGGACTCCGCGATCCGGGTCTGGGCCTGGGCGGCGGTGTAGGTGGCCTTGATGGTCTCCTTCTTCGTCCGGAAGGCGTCCACCTTGGCCTGGAGGCGCTGCGAGGCGAGCGTCAGCTTCTCCTCCTCGCCCTGGAGGGTCTGGTGCTGCACCTGGAGGTCGCTGACCTGCTGCTGGAGGGAGGAACGGCGGGACAGGGCCTCGCGGGCCAGGTCCTCGCGGCCCAGGGCGAGGGCCTTGCGGCCCTGGTCCTCCAGCTTGGCGGACTGGCTCTGCAGCTGGTTGAGCTGCAGCTCCAGGCGCTTGCGGGAGGTCGCCACGTCGGCGACGCCGCGGCGCACCTTCTGCAGGAGCTCCAGCTGCTTCTGGTAGGAGTAGTCGAGGGTTTCGCGCGGGTCCTCGGCCCGGTCAAGGGCCTTGTTCGCCTTCGCGCGGAAGATCATCCCCATACGCTTCATGACACCGCTCATGGGCTTCGCGCGCCCCCTTCTAGACGGACTGTGCTCCAGGTCACCGACAGGACCCACAGTACGGGCCCTGCTTCCATTACCGCACTGTTCGAGTACGGATGCGCTCCTCCTCCAGGACGAGTACCCCAGCGCCGTATCAGGCGTAAGGAGTAGGTGACCCCCGAGGGCCTCAGGAGCCTCGTACGGAGTAGACGCCCGCCGTTGCCGGATCGTTCCCCGCCGAGGTGGGCCGCCCGGCCTCGACCACGTAGGGTTGTGTCTGTGTTTGGTAGCCGCTCCTCCAAGGAAGAGAAGGCCTCCGCCACCGAAAAGGTGAGCGCCGGCCTCTCGCAGCCCCGTGACCCGCAGGCCCCCAAGGGCCGCCCGACGCCGAAGCGTGCTGTGGCCCAGTCGCAGCGCAAGGCCGTCGTGGCCTCGACCGGCAACCGCAAGGAGGACGCGCGGCGGGCCCGCGAACGCCGCCGGGAAGAGATGACCAGGCAGCGCGAAGCGCTGGCCAACGGCGACGAGCGCTATCTGCCCGCCCGGGACAAGGGCCCCGTCCGCCGGTTCGTCCGCGACTTCGTGGACTCCCGCTTCTCGGTCGCCGAGATGTTCCTGCCGCTGGCCGTGATCATCCTCGTCCTGAGCATGATCCGGGTCCCGTCGATCCAGAACGTCGCGCTGCTGCTGTGGCTCGGCGTGATCGTCCTGATCGTCCTGGACTCGATCGGCCTGGTCTTCCGCCTGCGCAAGGCGCTGAACGAGCGGTTCGCGAACGAGCCCCGCCGCGGCGCCGTCGCCTACGGCCTGATGCGCACCCTCCAGATGCGCCGCCTGCGTCTGCCCAAGCCGCAGGTCAAGCGCGGGGAACGGCCCTGACCGGAGCGACGCCCGGCACGTCTGGGGCGTCGAAGGGGGAGGGCTTCTCGGGGGGAGCCCGACTGTGGCTGGAGGGCCTGGGCGGACTGCGCAACGCCGTCCGCCAGGAACTCGTGGGCCGGCAGGTCGAGGAACAGATCACGCAGCGCTTCCCGGTGGGACAGCGGCTGCGCGTCCTCGACGTCGGCATGGGCCAGGGCACCCAGGCACTGCGCCTCGCCCGCGCCGGGCACATGGTCACCGGTCTGGAACAGGACGCCGCCATGCTGGCGGTGGCCCACGCGGCGCTGGCCGCCGAGCCGGCCGGGATCCGCGACCGGGTCGAGCTGATCGAGGGCGACGGCCGGGAGACCGGCGCGCACTTCGGGCCCGGCAGCTTCGACGTGGTGCTGTGCCACGGAGTACTGATGTACGTGTCCGAGGCCGACGCCATGCTCGCCGGGCTCGCCCGGATGTTGGCGCCGGGCGGACTCCTGTCCCTGCTGGTGCGCAACGGCGACGCGCTCGCGCTGCGGCCGGGGCTGTCCGGGGACTGGGCGGGGGCGCTGGCCGCCTTCGACACCGTCGACTACACGAACCGGCTCGGCCTGCAGGTACGGGCCGACCGGCTGGCCGACCTGACGGCCACGCTCTCGGGGATCGGGGCGCCGCTGCACACCTGGTACGGGGTGCGGGTGTTCACCGACGGCACCGAGGCCGCCGCCGAGCTGCCGCCCGAGGAGGAGCTGGAGCGGTTGCTCGCCGCCGAGGAGCGGGCGGGCCGGACCGATCCGTACCGGTCGGTCGCGGCGCTGCTGCACTTGTGCGGGGTGCGGGGCTGACGGAGCCGGCGCAACGGAGAACCCCCGGGGTCCGCCCCGGGGGTTCCGCACGTCAGGACGTCACGCCTCCGCTGCCGCGCTGAGGCTCATCTGGTAGATCTCCGACGTGTCCTCGAACAGGGTCACCCGCTCCGCACCGCCGTCCAGGAGCTCCTTCCAGACCTCGCCGATCCAGGACTCCGCGTCGCCCTGGGTGGTGAACTCCTCCGGTTCCACCGCCGGGGCCACCTCCGTGCCGTCGGCCGCCTCGAACCGCCACGTCCACGCCATGTCCGCCTCCGTTGCTCGTCCGCTACTCGCCTTGAGTGTGCCCGCAGCGTAACCGGGCGCGCACCAGTACCGGCGAAGCGAGAGGATCTCCGTGTGGAACTCACTCTCCTCGGCACCGGTACCCCTGAAGGACTGCCCCGCCCCGGCTGTCCCTGCGCCGTCTGCGCGGTCTCCGTCGGCACCCGGGCGCGCGGTGCGACCTCCGTCCTCGTCGACGGCGCCCTGCTCCTCGACCTCACCCCCGGGGCGGTGCTCGCCGGGGCCCGCGCCGGGCACTCGCTGGCCGTCGTACGGCAGGTGCTGCTGACGCACCCGCACGACGGGCCGGCCGTCGAGCTGCCGCCCGGACTGCCCGCCGCCGGGCGGGTGCCGGACGGGCGGGAGCTCGCGGTGATCAGCGGGCACCGGGTGCGGGCCGTGCCGATGGACGCGCCGGGGACCGGGTACGAGGTCACCGGCCCGGACGGGAGCCGGCTGCTGTACCTGCCGCCCGGCGGGGCCCCCGCCGGCACCGAGGGCACCCTCGCGCAGCGCCCGTACGACGTGGTCCTGGCGGACGTGCTCGGCCGGCCCGAGGCCCTGGCCCGGCTGCGGGCCACCGGGGCCGTCGGCCCGGCCACCGACGTGATCGCCGTCCACCTGGACCACGGCATCCCGCCCGGCCGGGAGCTGGAGCGCCGCTGCGCCGCCGCCGGGGCCCGCGCCGTGCCCGACGGCACCACGGTGGTGACCGGCGAGTACCACGCCGTACCGGACGTGCCCCGCCGCACCCTGGTGCTGGGCGGGGCCCGCTCCGGCAAGTCCGTCGAGGCCGAACGGCGCCTGGAGGCCTTCCCCGAGGTCACGTACGTCGCCACCGGCGGCACCCGCGACGGTGACGCGGAATGGGCCCAGCGCGTGGGCCTCCACCGGGAACGGCGTCCCGCCACCTGGCGGACCGCCGAGACCTGCGAGCTGGTGCCGCTGCTGGAGCAGCCGGGCCCGCCCCTGCTCATCGACTGCCTCGCGCTGTGGCTCACCGACGCCATGGACCGGGCCGGGGCCTGGGACGACGCCGTCTGGGCGGCCGGCGGCCAGACGGAACTGCGCGAACGGATGGCGGACCTGGTGGCCGCGGTCCGCGCGACCCGGCGCACGGTGGTGCTCGTGAGCAACGAGGTGGGCTCCGGGGTGGTCCCGGCGACCGCGTCCGGACGGCGGTTCCGCGACGAGCTCGGCCGCCTCAACAGCCAGGTCGCGGGCGAGTGCGAACACGTCCTCCTCGTGGTCGCGGGACAGGCGGTCACCCTGAGGGAACAGCCGTCGTGACGGATCGGCAGCCGCCCCCCTGAGCACGGTCCGGGCGGCTGTAATCTCTGGCAGATGACCACGCTGAATCTCGACGACTTCTCCGATCTGATCGAACGCCCCGACGGGGGCGTCCGACGTGACGCCGAGGAGCGTCGTGGGCGCCTCGCCGTGCCGCCCGGCGCCCTGGGCCGGCTCGACGAGCTCGCCGAGTGGCTGGCCGCCGCGCAGGGCCGGGTTCCGGTCAAGCCGATCGAGCGGCCGCGGGTCGTCCTGTTCGCCGCCGACCACGGCATCGCCGCCCAGGGCGTCTCCGCCCGGCCCGCGGGCAGCGCCCACGAACTGGTGCGCGCGGTGCTCGACGGGAGCAGCCCGGTGGCGGTCCTGGCCCAGCGCTTCGGCGCCGGCGTCCGCATCGTCGACGCGGGCCTGGACTGCGACCCCGGGCTGCTGCCCGAGGACGTGGTCCGCCACCGCGTACGGCGCGGCAGCGGACGCATCGACGTCGAGGACGCCCTCACGGCCGAGGAGGCCGAGGCCGCGCTGAAGCTCGGCATCCGCATCGCCGACGAGGAGGCCGACTCCGGTACGGACCTCGTCGTCCTCGGCGACCTCAGCGTGGGCGGCACCACCGTGGCGGCCACCCTGGTCGCCGCACTGTGCGGCACCGACGCCTCCGTGGTCACCGGCCGCGGCGGCCTGCCGATCGACGACCTGGCCTGGATGCGCAAGTGCGCCGCCATCCGCGACTCGCTGCGCCGCGCCCGCCCGGTGCTCGGCGACCAGACGGCGCTGCTGGCGGCGGTCGGCGGCGCGGACGTCGCCGCCATCACCGGCTTCCTGCTCCAGTGCGCGGTCCGCCGCACACCCGTCATCCTCGACGGGGTCGTCTCGGCGGCCTGCGGGCTGGTGGCCCAGCGGGCCGCCTTCCGCGCCCCGGACTGGTGGCTCGCCGGCCAGAGCAGCGGGGAGCCGGGCCAGGCGAAGGCACTGGACCGGATGGCGCTCAACCCGGTGCTCGACCACGGCGTCACAGTGGGAGAGGGAACCGGGGCCCTGCTGGCGCTCCCCCTGGTCCAGGCGGCCGCCGCGCTCGCGGCGGAGCTTCCGGAGAAGACGGCCGAGGAGCAGCCGACGGACCAGAAGACGGACTGAAAGTACCGGGCACCACGGGCCTGACCAGTCCGCAGTGCTCGTACGGCCTGCGGACCGGTGACGCCCATATCATCGCGTTTCATGGGAGAGGTCCGCTTGACCAGCGTAGAAACCGACCGGAGCAGCCTCGATCAGGCTCCCGGCAAGGGTTCCAACAACAAGAAGGAGCAGGGAGGGGAAGCCGCCGCGAAGCCGGAGACCCGAAGGGGCAGCCCGCGCTCGCGGCGCAGCGCCGCCTTCGCGGTCTGGTACCTGAGGGCCGTCACCTTCGTCAACTTCCTCAGCGCGGTGTGGCTTTCGCTCGGGCAGGACCTGCGCCGGCACAACACCGCCGACTTCTACACCCCGTACCTGCTGACGGCCGGCTTCGCCTCCGGCCTGTTCTCGCTGCTGCTCGCGGTCACCATGGGCCGCCGCAAGCGGGCCGCCTGGATCCTGAACCTGGTGGTCAGCGGCATGCTGCTGCTGGCGTTCGCGGTCGCCGCGTTCGCCCCGTGCACCGGCGGCGAGTTCAGCCTGTGCTACCCGGAGTTCCGCGACCACGCGCAGAACTGGGTCTCGCTCGCCCTGACCGCCGCCTTCGTCGGCGCGCTGCTGGTGGGCCGCCACGAGTTCTACGCCAAGGGCGACCGCTCCAACCCGAAGCTGGCCACCGCCGTCGGCGCCGTCGGCCTGCTGCTGACCTCGCTGATCGCCGCCCTCCTCGTCGGCGCCACCAACACCGACCCGGACCGGGCCGACGCCACGTTCCTGGCCCGCTGGCGCTACGGCGTGATGCGGCTGATCACGCTGGCCCCCGACGACAAGGCGTACAACGCGATCACCACCCCCGCCTGGGTGGACGTGTTCATCAACGTCATGTCCATGCTGCTGCTGCTCGCCGTGCTCTTCGCGGCCTTCCGCTCGCGCCGCGCCGTCGACCCGCTCACCCCCGAGGACGAGGAGAAGCTGCGGGCGCTCCTCGCCAAGCAGGGCGACCGCGACTCGCTCGGCTACTTCGCCCTGCGCCGCGAGAAGTCCGTCATCTGGTCCCCCACCGGCAAGGCCGCCGTCACCTACCGCGTCGTCGGCGGGGTCTCGCTGGCCTCCGGCGACCCCATCGGCGACCCCGAGGCCTGGCCCGGCGCCATCGAACCCTGGCTGGCCGAGGCCCGCGAGCACGGCTGGGTGCCGGCCGTGATGGGCGCCTCCGAGGAAGCCGGGCAGATCTACGCCCGGCACGGCCTGGACGCCCTGGAACTGGGCGACGAGGCCATCGTGGAGACCGACGAGTTCACGCTGGAGGGCCGCGCCATGCGCACCGTCCGGCAGGCCTACAACCGCGTCAAGCGGGCCGGCTACACCGTCCGCATCCGCCGCCACGCCGACATCCCGGCCGACGAGATGGCCGTCCTGCTCCAGCGCGCCGACGACTGGCGCGACGGCGCGACCGAGCGCGGCTTCTCCATGGCCCTGGGCCGCCTGGGCGACCCCGACGACGGCCAGTGCGTGATGCTGGAGTGCACCGACGGCAACGGCGATCTGCGGGCCGTGCTGTCCTTCGTGCCGTGGGGTCCCAAGGGGCTCTCCCTCGACCTGATGCGCCGTGACCGGGACTCCGAGAACGGCCTGATGGAGTTCATGGTCATCGAACTCCTGGAACGCTCGAAGGAGATCGGCGTCACACAGGTCTCACTGAACTTCGCCATGTTCCGTTCCGTCTTCGAGCGGGGGTCCAAGCTCGGCGCGGGTCCGGTGCTGCGCATGTGGCGCTCGCTGCTGAGCTTCTTCTCCCGCTGGTGGCAGATCGAGTCCCTCTACCGGGCCAACGCCAAATACCGGCCGATCTGGGAGCCGCGGTTCATGCTCTTCGAGAAGAGTTCCGACCTGCTGCGCATCGGCATCGCGGCGGGCCGGGCCGAGGGCTTCCTGGAGGCGCCCGGCCTGCCGAAGTGGCTGCACCGCAGACATCTGGAGACGATTCGTTGACGTCGTGGACGACGGCCTCACCGCGGCGGTTCGCCCGCCGCGAGTGGGGCCCCCTGTTCTGGACCCTCAGGGACGCACTCGTCCACGACAAGTGGCGGGCCGTCCCGATGACGATCGGGGCCGTCTGCCTCACCTCGGTCTTCCAGATCGTGCAGAACACGTCCTGGGGCTTCCAGCCCGTCCAGAACCTCGGGTCCGTCAAGGCCGTCGACCCCCTGTGGCTCGCGCTGCTGCGCACGCCGCTGTCCCTGTTCGTCCCCGCCCTCGACCTGCCGGTGTGGGGGGCGCTCGCGCAGATCCTGCTGGTGTTCGGGATCGCCGAGATCTGCATCGGCTGGTGGCGGACCCTGCTGATCGGGTACGTCGCCACCCTCGCCGGCACCACCTACGCCCGCATCGGGCTCTCGCTGGGCCCCGACCACCCCTTCGGCCTGCCGGTGACCGACCGCGTCGTCAACGACACCGGCCCCTCGGCCGCGGTGGTGGGCCTCGCCATCTTCGTCTGCTGGCGCTACCGGGCCTACCTGACCGGCACCCTGGTGATCCTCGTGATGATCGGGGAGGTGCTGGTCAAGGACAACCTCGCCGGCAAGGAACACCTCGCGGCCATCGCCGCCGTGATGGCGGTGTGCGTGGTGCGCGCGAAGTGGGGGCCGCCGCGCTCCCGGGCCCCGCTGGGGCGGCGGATGCCGCCGCCTCCGCCCGCCTCTCCGCCCTCGCCTCCGCCGTCCCCTCCGCCGTCCCCTCCGCTGTCCCGTTTCGCCGGTCCGGCCTGAGCCGTACGGGCGGCGCGCGCGAGCCCGTACCGTATCGGGGTGACGACCACAGACCTCGGGCCGCCCGGGCCCTTCCTCACGGGGCGGCAGTGGATGCGGGCCCATCCGCTCGCCACCGACGCCGTGCTGGCGCTCGGGGCGCTGGTCTCCATGGTCCTCGGGTCCTTCGTCGACCCGCACGGCCCGGTCGGGCCCGCCTTCCGCACCCGCGCCCCCGAACCGGTCTCGCTGCTGCTGATGCTGCTCGCCGCGGCCGCCCTGGTCTTCCGGCGGCGCAGCCCGCGCACGGTGCTCGCCGTCACCTGCGGGCTGACCCTGGTGGAGCTGGCCACCGGTGAACCTCGGGCGCCCGTCGCCATGAGCGCGGTGATCGCCCTGTACACGGTGGCCGCCCGCACCGACCGGCCCACCACCTGGCGGACCGGGCTGCTGACGATGGCGGGCCTGACCGGGGTGGCCATGCTGGCGGGACCCCTGCCCTGGTACGCGCAGGAGAACATCGGCATCTTCGCCTGGACCGGGATGGCCGCGGCCGCCGGGGACGCGGTGCGCAGCCGCCGGGCCTTCGTCGACGCCATCCGGGAACGGGCCGAGCGCGCCGAGCGGACCCGTGAGGAGGAGGCCCGGCGGCGGGTCGCCGAGGAACGACTGCGGATCGCCCGGGACCTGCACGACGTCGTGGCCCACCACATCGCCCTGGTCAACGTGCAGGCGGGGGTGGCCGCGCACGTCATGGACAAGCGGCCCGACCAGGCCAAAGAGGCCCTGGCGCACGTACGGGACGCCAGCCGCTCGGCCCTGAACGAGCTGCGCGCCACGGTCGGCCTGCTCCGGCAGTCCGGCGACCCGGAGGCACCGACGGAGCCCGCGCCGGGGCTGGCCGTACTGGACGAGCTCCTCGACACCTTCCGGCACGCGGGCCTGCCGGTGGAGGCGACGGTCCAGCTGGGGACGGGGGCGGGGGCGGCTACGGGTACGGGTACGGAGCCGCTGCCGGCGGCGGTGGACCTCGCGGCGTACCGGGTGATCCAGGAGGCCCTGACCAACGTGCGCAAGCACGCGGGCCCGGGGGCGCAGGCCCAGGTCAGCGTGGTCCGGGTGGGCGCCTCGGTGGAGGTGACCGTCCTGGACGACGGCGGCGACTCGGCGGACTCCTCCCCGGGCCAGAGCGACCCGGGCGGCGGCCACGGCCTCCTCGGCATGCGCGAACGCGCCGGCGCCCTGGGCGGCTCCTGCTTCACGGGACCCCGGTACGGGGGCGGGTACAGGGTGCACGCGATTCTGCCGGTATGAGGGGGGCGGGGGTGCTCGCGGTTCCGTGAGGGGCCGGGGGCGGGTCGGTGTTGGCCCACCCGCCTCCCCGTCTGCGGGGCGGCGGGTGGGGGCGGCGTCCTGCCGGGCCACCGGCCCGCAGACGGGGAGGCGGGTGGGCAGCCCCCGGCCGGCCCCCACCCCTCTAGGGGGAGATAGTCGGCCCCGGCCACGAGCCGGGATCCCGGCCCCGCCCCCCTCAGCAGGGCTTTCGCCACGCCCCCAGGTCGTACCGTTTTTCCATCGAGCTCAGTTTCAGCTCGCGTGACCGGGCGCAGAACTCGTTCGTCGGGACTTCGTATTCGACGTGGAAGACCGCCTTGCCCGCCTTGATGAAGGGGGTGAGGCTGTCGCATTCCTCGTACTGGGCGCACTGTTCGTTGACCGCGAAGTCGAAGTCGCCGAGCAGCTGGGGGATCTGGTCCAGGTCGTTCTTCAGGCCCACCGCCATGCCCCGGTCGTGGGCCAGGCGTGCGATCAGGCGGTTGTAGGTCAGTTGGTGGTCCGCCGTCAGGGGGAAGCCGGTCTTGTTCTTGTAGCCGTCCATGTTGTCCGGCTCGACCGCGTCGAAGCCCTTGTCGCGGCACATGTCGAAGCGTGTGGCCATCAGGGGTTCCAGGACGGACGTCTGGCGGATGTCCAGCCAGCGCTCGCCCTTCCAGCCGTTGCCCTCTCCCAGGAGGGGCTTCGGGAAGGCGTCGGCGTCGGAGCGGAAGTCCTCCCAGGCGCCCGTGGAGATGTAGCAGATGGTCCGGCGGCCGGCCTTCTTCAGGGCGGCCACCTGCTCCTTCGTCGTGTTGAACCCGTCCACGTCGTACACCGGCACCTTCACCGAGGTGTCCAGCTTCCCGCTGAGCTGCCACTGCCACTGCGTCCCGGGCCGGGGCTGCCAGCGCTCCCCCGGGGCCTGGGTGGGCCCGGGCTCCGGGGTCTCCTCGTCGTCGCCGTCCGGGGCGGCCGTGCAGGCAGCGGTGAGCAGCAGCAGGCCGGCCACCGCGGCGGTGGCGAAACGCTTCATCCGGCGGTCTCCAGGGCGTACGGGAGGGTCCCCCACGGGTGTGCGCCGGTTCCGGGGACGGCGCAGTGGACGCCCGCCCGCCGTTCGGCGGCCAGTGCGGCGGCCGGGGCGTTGGGCGGGACGGCGTACACGAGGTGGCAGAACCGGTCGGCGGGGTGGTCGGCGGTCCAGGAGGGCGGGGTGGCGGCGCCGTCCCGGTAGGCGTCCCAGGGGCCCTCGAAGGTGACGAGCAGGTCGGCGAGCGAGGCGTACCCGGGGTGCGGGTGGACGCCGTGGTTGAGGACGAGCGTACGGGCGCCGGCGGCCCGGGCGGCGACGGCGAGCCGGCCGTAGTGGGGCAGGAGTTCGGGGCCGGCGGCGGCCTGGTCGAGGAAGGCGCCGTCGGCGGCGTACCAGTCGCGGTGGCGCAGCAGGTCCTGGACGACGTCGGCGTGGGGGCGGCGTCCGTAGTCGGTGTCGGTGTAGCCGAGGACGGGCACGCCGGCGTCGCGCAGCCGGGCGGCGACGGCGGCGAACCGCGCGTCGGGGGCCCGGCCGGGCCCGCTGTCGGGGTTGAGCACCACCGAGTGCAGCCGGCCGGCGCAGGCGATGAGCCGGTCCCATGCCTCGGGCCGGTCGGCGGGATGCTCGTAGAGCGGGACCAGCAGCATGCGTTCCTTCTCCGGGTGAGGGCTCATCGGTGTGCCGTCGCGCGGCCGAGGAGCAGGCAGACCAGCACGGACAGCACGGCCGTCGCGGCGCCGGCCACCGCCAGCTGGACCAGCCGGGGCTGCCCCGTCCCGGCCAGCACGGCCAGGCTCTGGGCGCCGGCCGCGGCGGCGCAGACCGCGGCGGCGGGCCGGACGGCGCCGAAGGACTGCAGGAGCAGCCCGGTCCACATCACGGCGCCGAGCAGCAGCAGGGTGGCGACGCGGTCCCAGGTCAGGCCGGGGGCCTGCGGCCACAGCAGGGTTCCGGCGGTGCCCAGCAGGAGCAGCACCGTCAGGTACACGGCCAGGCACCGGGTGAGGGTGGCGAGCATCCGCCGCCGGAACGCGCGGGGTGAGCGGGCCGCGCGCAGCCCGGCGAGGCTGCCGCTGCGGAAGCGGTGCAGCAGCCATTCGGCGGGGCCCATGCTGAGGGTGAGGGCCACCGCCGAGGGTGCCGCGACGGCCTCGGCGGGGCCTCCGGTGAGCACCTCCCCCAGGGCGGCGTACAGCACCAGCAGGCCGGTCCCGAGGCCGAACACCCCGTAGGGAACCGAGTCCCCGATGCGGGGTCCGCGCCGGCCGTAGTCCTCCTCGGCGCCGCGCAGCATCCGCCAGCGCACCGCGCCCCCCTCGCCCGGGTGGCGCTCCGCCCAGCCGCGGATCCTGCGCACGGCGGCCCGTACCCCCTCGGCCAGCGGCAGTTCCCGCAGGGCCAGGGCGCACGCGGCCAGCAGGGACGTCAGCAGCAGGGCCACCCGTACGGGTAAGGGCGGGTCGGTGAACAGCGCGAGCGCCGACCCGGCGGCCATCGGGCCGAGGGCGGCGAGCAGCAGCCGCTCCCGCCCGAGGACCAGCAGGACGGTGGCGGCGCCCACGTACAGGGCCTGCCCGGCGGCGAAGGCGTACGAGAACGGCGGCCCGCCGGGTACGGCGAAGGCGGCGGCGGTGCCCAGCAGGGCCCCGACGGGGGCGCCGACGAGCAGGGTGCGCCCGGCGGCGGCCCGGTCGCCGAGGCCGAGCCAGGTGTAGGCGCGGTGGGACAGGGTCTGGTCCCAGACCCAGCCGATGAGGGCCCCGGCGAGGAGGGTCAGGGTCCCGGCGGGCAGTCCGAGCCGGTCGGGCGGGCCTCCCAGGAGGGGTTCGCCCAGCAGGTAGCCAGGCCGGGCAGGGCGAAGATCAGGCCGCGGAGCAGGCAGGCGGCGAGGGGGACCTTCCAGGGGTCGGGGAGCTCGTCGGGTTCGGGGAAGGAGCGGGGTACGCGGGCGTAGAGGTCCTCGGCGAGGGCGAAGGAGTCGTGGCGGCCGTAGGTGAGGCGGATGTGCTCGTCGCTCATGCCGTCGGATTCGAGGAGGGCGGCGATCTCGTCGGGGTGGACGGCGGCGGCGACGAACGCGTCGAGGCGGTCGGCGAGTGCGTCGATGGGGTCGGCGGGGGCGTCGGCCGGTCCGCGGCCGGGCCTGGGGAGGACGGGCAGGGTGTCGGTGGCGGCCGCGGCGGCGCCGGGGCGCGGCCGGGCGGAGGCCGCGTGGCCGACGTGCACCCAGGAGCCTTCGGGCCCGGGCGGCTTGAGCCAGAGGGATCCGCTCACCACAGGCTCCCGTCGGCCGCGAGTTCCTTGTACCAGGGGTCGGCGAGGCGCTGGGTCCACTCGTCACCGGGGCGGAGGGGCAGGACGGCCTGGCCGGAACGCGTGTGATCGGAGAGGCCGCGGTAGATGTGGCGGAAGCCGTCCACGGACTGGTGGAGGGTGAACTTCTCGACGACCCGTTTGCGGGACATGCGGCCGAGTTCGGCGCGGCGTTCGTCGTCGCGGAGCAGAGCGAGGGTGGCGCGGGCCATGGTCTCGGGTTCGCGGGGCGGGACGACGAGGCCGGTGTCGGCGACGGCCTCGCGGACCCCGCCGACGTCGGTGGAGACGGTGGTGCGGCCGCAGGACATGGCTTCGATGATGCTGAAGGGGAAGCCCTCGCTGATGCTGGAGAGCATGACGACGCTGCCGGCCGCGTAGGCCTTGGCGACCTCGCTGATGCGGCCCTCCCAGCTGATCCCGTCGCCGACGCCGAGTTCGGCGGCGAGCTTCTCCAGGCGCAGTTTGTACTCCTCGCAGCCCGCGGGGACGGGGCCGAAGAGGCGCAGTCGCAGGGCGGGGAGTTCCTCGCGCATGAACGCGTAGGCGCGGATGAGGGTTTCGAGGTCCTTGATGGGGTCGATGCGGCCGCACCAGCTGAGGGTGGGGACCTCCGGTTCGGGGCCGGCGTCGGGGAAGAGGTGGGGGTCGACGCCGTTGTAGACGGTGCGGATCCGGTCGGCGTCGGCGCCGCCGCGTTCCTCCCAGCGGCGGTTGTACTGGTTGCACGGGGTGATCAGGTCGGCCTGCCGGTAGCCCTCGGAGTTGAGCTCGCGGTAGAAGCCCAGCATCAGGGCCTTGACGGGCCAGCGCTGGGCCGCGGTGCGGTAGCCGAGGTAGCGCTCGCGCAGGTAGATGCCGTGCTCGGTGAGGAGGAAGGGGACCCCGTCGAGCCGTTTGGCGGCGAGGGCGGGGAGGGTGGCGAGGCCGCTGCTGACGGCGTGGGCGACGCTGTCGGGCGGGATCCGCACGGACAGCGGGCGCAGGGCGTGTTCCAGCAGGTCGGTGGCGGTGAGCGCGTCGTGGACGGTGGGCTCGGCGGCGGCGGTGAGCAGGCCGGGGCGGGTCCATACGGCCATCAGCAGGCGCAGTACGGGTTCGGAGCGCAGGGCCGGGGTGAGGCGGCCGGCGCGGGCGAGGCGGGCGAGTTCGCCCAGGGCCTCGGAGAAACCGCCGTGCCCGGGGGCGATCAGGGAGAGCAGAAAGGTTTCGTAGACCTCGGTGAAGCGGCGGTGGGCCTTGCCGCGCAGGGCGGTCCGGCGGGCCTTCGGGGGCGGCGGGCCCCAGAGCGGGACGGCGGTGTGCCGGTAGACGTTGCGCGGGAGCTCCCAGGTGACCGGCTCGCGCCCGGAGCCGGTCAGGGCTATGACGTTGAAGTCGACCTCGGGCATACCGCGTACCAGCTGGTCGCACCAGGTGCTGACGCCTCCGTGGACGTGCGGGTAGGTGCCTTCGGTGAGCATGGTGACATGACGCCCATGGCTCATGTGCTGAGTCCCCCCAGGACTGAAAAGGGGCCGGCGCCCGTGGTGGGCGGGACGCCGGCGCTGGGTACTGCCGGGTGGAGCGGGTGGTGCCGGGCCCGGGGGCCCGTGTTTCAGAGGAGGCGGAGCGTGACCGCGGACTGGAGGAGTTCGGGCGCCGTCCAGGCGGAGCGGGTGCCGGCGTAGGGGGTGCCGAAGTCGGCGGTGCCGAGCAGGAGCTGCTTCTTGGTCCCGTTGGGTGCGGTGACGGGGGCGACGACGCCGGAGGGCGCCTTGATGGTGACGTCCTTGCCGATGCGGTAGGCGGTGACCTGGCCGGCGGCGAGCGCCTTGTCCCAGGCGGCGCGGCGCTGGAGCTCGACCCCGGTGGCCTTCATGCTCTGGTTGACGATGGGCGCGCTGGGCGCGTAGAGGGAGCGGTAGGTGTCGAGGACCTGGTTGAGGACCGGGTAGAGGGTGCGGTCCTCGGCGAGGTTGGTCTGGTGGACGTAGTGCGGCTTGGGGTCGTTGGCCAGGACGTGGCGCAGGGCGGTGCGCGCCTCGGCCGGGACGACGTAGTCGAGGAAGCCGGTGTTGACGTCCAGCGGGGCCGGCAGACAGGTGGAGGTCGCCGGGTTGTCCTCGCAGATGCCGCTGCCGCCGTCGGCGCGGCTGGTGTAGATCCAGTTGTACTCGTCGGCCATCTCGGCGTTGGTGCCCGTGTTGTAGTACACGTTCATGGGGTAGCGCGGGACGGTGAGGGCGGCGCCGACGGCCCGCTGGTCGGGTTCGCGGGAGTTGTCGCTGCCGGCCCACTTGACCCCGTTGTCGGCGAGGGCGCCGGCCAGGTTGGGGTTGTCCTGGGGCTGCTGCGGGAGGGTCTTGAGGCCGGAGTGCTCACCGGTGACGAGCTCGGTGCGGTCGGTGGTGAGGCCCTTGGAGACGGCCCAGTTGTAGTTGTCGCGGATCTGTGCCGAGATGTCGGCGCGGCTCATCCAGAGGGTCTGGCCCTGGGTGTCCTTGGTGCAGGTCCAGGGGTTGACGCTGACGTCCTGGGTGCAGCCGAGGAAGAGGTGGGTGTAGGTGTGGTTCATCCAGCGGTACTTGGCCTTGTCGGCCAGGAGCTGGGCGGTGAGGGCGTCGGTGCCGCCGTTCTCGCTCTTCCACTCCTCGCCGGCGCCCGCGTTGAACAGCAGGTCCAGCTTGAAGTCCTTGGAGGTCTGCCACTGCGCCAGGTACTGGGCGTCGGCGGCGGTCATGCGGATCGTCGACTCCTTGCCCTCGCCGCCGGCGCAGGCGTAGTCGCCGGGCGTGCAGTCGAGGGACTTGTCCCAGCGGGCGTCGGGGGCGAAGACGTCGTCGACGTGGACGGCGAAGTAGTTGCGCTCCTGGCCGAGGTGGACGCCCTGGGTGAGCCATTCGACGATGCCGCGGGCCAGTAGCCGGAACTGCTGCTGGTACTGGTTGTAGCCGAAGGTGACGACCAGTTCGCTGCGTCCGTCGTGGGCGTACTCGCCGACGAGCGAGCCGCGTCCGGAGCCGACGGGGGCGTCGACGTAACTGGTGTATCCGGCCATCGGCTTGGCGATGAACCCGTAGCTCTCCGGAATCAGGGGAGAGTTGTCCTCGAAGGGCACTTGACCGCCGAGGTATCCGAAGGGTCCCGTCCTGCCCGCGTCGGTGACGGCTGCCCGGGTGCCGTCGAGCGTGCCGGTGTAGCCGCCGTTGTCCGTGTACTCCAGGCCGACCTCGGGGTGGGCCCAGGTGTAGGCGTCCACCTGGCGGATGCCGTACGCCGTCTCGTACGCGGTGAGCGCGGCCATCTCGGCGGAGCCGGCGCCGAAGGGGTTCTCGTTGGGCAGGACCACGCCCTGGTACTTGGCGCGCGGCCGGCCGCTGACGGTGTCGCTGAGGAAGGCGGCGTCGATCTTGGGGCGGCTCGCGCTGCCCAGGTCGACCCGCGTGTACGGGACTCCGGTGGAGCGGAGCTCCTCGGTGATGGCCCCGACCGAGGTGCCGCCGTCGTCGACGACCAGCACCTTCAGGTCGATGCGCGGTGTGACGGCCGCCGCGTGGGCGGTCGCGGCGGGTACGGCGACCGACATCAGCGCCGCTACGCCCATGGCTGCCGCGGCCCTGTTCATCCGGTTCTTCTTGACCATTTCGGCCTTTCCCCCCGCAGGCGTCTCCCGGCTCGGCCCATGGCGGACGGCCGGGCCGGGGAGGCTCTGTGGAAATCATGCAAAAGGACCCCGCGTCCCCTTGCGAGAGTGGCTCGATCCTCTCGGACCTCGTCAGGTCTAGGCGGCAAACCTGGAGCAGAGTCCACAGATGGGTGAACCTGATGGCCCGTCGATCGAACAACTTGCCAAACCTTCGAGTGACGTACGGATGACCGGCTGCGCGTAGGCTCGTTTCCGGCGGCCGTCGGGCCCGAATACGATCGCTGCGGAGCGGCCGGCGACCCCGACGCGACAGAAGCGCCCATATAACACAAACGGAAGCGAGACTTCACCACCGTGACTGCTCTGACTCTCAGCACTGCCGGCGCGGCGACGCTGCGCGCCGACGCCCTCGTGGTCGGCGTGGCGAAGGGCCCGAAGGGGCTCGTCGTGGCCGCCGGCGCCGAGGCCGTGGACACGGCGTTCGACGGAAAGCTCGCCGCCGTGCTCGACGCGCTCGGCGCCTCCGGCGCCGAAGGCGAGATCACCAAGCTGCCCGCTCCCGCCGGCCTCAAGGCCGCGGTCGTGCTGGCGGTCGGCCTGGGCCCCGCCCCCGAGCAGGACCAGTCCTTCGACGAGGAGGCCCTGCGCCGCGCCGCCGGCTCCGCCGCCCGCGCCCTGCACGGCTCCAAGAAGGCCGCCTTCGCCCTCCCGCTGGAGGACGCCTCCGCCGTCACCGCCGTGGCCGAGGGCGCGCTGCTGGGCGCGTACGCCTTCACCTCCTACCAGGGCGGCGAGAAGAAGAACGGCAAGGCCGACAAGAACGGCGGCCCCAAGCAGCCGCTGGCCGAGGTGGCCCTGCTCGGCGCCAAGCCGCGCGACAAGGAGCACAAGGCCGCCGCCGAGCGCGCGACCGTCGTCGCCGCCGAGGTGAACGTCGCCCGCGACCTGATCAACACCCCGCCGAACGACCTCACCCCCGCCGCCTTCGCCGCGATCGCCGCGGCCACGGCCAAGGAGCTCGGCCTCAAGGCCCAGGTCATGGACGAGAAGGCGCTGGTCAAGGGCGGCTTCGGCGGCATCATGGGCGTCGGCAAGGGCTCCGAGAACCCGCCGCGCCTGGTCAAGATCGCCTACACCCACCCGGAGGCGGAGAAGCACCTCGCCTTCGTCGGCAAGGGCATCACGTACGACTCGGGCGGCATCTCCCTGAAGCCGGCCGGTCACAACGAGACCATGAAGTGCGACATGTCCGGCGCCGCCGCCGTGTTCTCCTCGGTCGTCGCCGCCGCCAAGCTGGGCCTGAAGGTCAACATCACCGGCTGGCTCGCCCTCGCCGAGAACATGCCGTCCGGCTCCGCCACCCGCCCCGGTGACGTGCTGCGCATGTACAGCGGCAAGACCGTCGAGGTCCTGAACACGGACGCCGAGGGCCGCCTGGTCCTGGGCGACGCCCTGACCAAGGCCTCCGAGGAGAACCCGGACGCGATCGTCGACGTCGCCACCCTGACCGGCGCCATGGTGCTGGCCCTGGGCGACCGCACGTTCGGCATCATGGCCAACGACGACGCCTTCCGCACCTCGATCCACGAGATCGCCGAGGAGGTCGGCGAGTCCTCCTGGCCGATGCCGCTCCCCGAGGACCTGCGCAAGACCATGGAGTCCCCGACCGCCGACATCGCCAACATGGGCGTCCGGATGGGCGGCGGCCTGGTGGCCGGCCTCTTCCTCCAGGAGTTCGTCGGCGAGGGCATCACCTGGGCCCACCTCGACATCGCGGGCCCCGCCTTCCACGAGGGCGCCCCGTACGGCTACACCCCGAAGGGCGGCACCGGCTCCGCCGTCCGCACCCTGGTGCGCCTCGCCGAGCGCACCGCCACCGGCGACCTGGGCTGACCCGCCCCGGCACCACCCGTCCGCGGGGCACGTACCACCTGGTGAGACGTGCTCTGTGACACACGACGCGCCCCGGGACCGAGACCTCGGCCCCGGGGCGTGTTCGCTCTGGAAGAAACCTTGAGGATCAGTAGCTTCGTACGCCCGGGTAACCCGGACTTCGGGCAGAACGACGGTGCACACCCGGGGCCCGGCGTCCCGCGTTCCCCCGACAAATGCGAAGATGGGTTCTCGGCAGGACAGGGCCCCCACCACAGGGCCGAAGAAACAAGCGGCCGATCACCAGCCGCCGCCCGGTCACAGAGGACCGGTGCCCGGCGCACATGCATGGAGGACGTGACGTGGCGAACGACGCCAGCACCGTTTTCGACCTAGTGATCCTCGGCGGTGGCAGTGGCGGCTACGCCGCGGCGCTCCGCGCATCCCAGCTGGGTCTCGACGTTGCGCTGATCGAGAAGGGCAAGCTGGGCGGCACCTGCCTGCACAACGGCTGCATCCCCACGAAGGCTCTGCTGCACGCCGGCGAGGTCGCGGACCAGGCACGCGAAGCCGCACAGTTCGGTGTCAAGGCCACCTTCGAGGGCATCGACATCGCCGCTGTGCACAAGTACAAGGACGACGTCATCGCCGGCCTGTACAAGGGTCTGCAGGGCCTGGTCGCCTCCCGCAAGGTGACCTACATCGAGGGTGAGGGCCGCCTCTCCTCCCCGACGTCCGTCGACGTCAACGGCCAGCGCATCCAGGGCCGCCACGTCCTGCTGGCGACCGGCTCCGTGCCGAAGTCGCTGCCGGGCCTGGACATCGACGGCAACCGCATCATCTCCTCGGACCACGCGCTGGTCCTGGACCGCGTGCCCCAGTCCGCGATCATCCTGGGCGGCGGCGTCATCGGCGTCGAGTTCGCCTCGGCGTGGAAGTCCTTCGGCACCGACGTCACCGTCATCGAGGGCCTCAAGCACCTCGTCCCGGTCGAGGACGAGAACAGCTCCAAGATCCTGGAGCGCGCGTTCCGCAAGCGCGGCATCAAGTTCAACCTCGGCACCTTCTTCCAGAAGGCCGAGTACACGGAGTCCGGCGTCCGCGTCACCCTCGCCGACGGCAAGACCTTCGAGGCCGAGGTGCTGCTGGTCGCCATCGGCCGCGGCCCGGTCTCGCAGGGCCTGGGCTACGAGGAGCAGGGCGTCGCGATGGACCGCGGCTACGTCCTGGTCGACGAGTACATGCGCACCAACGTGCCGACCATCTCGGCCGTCGGTGACCTGGTCCCGACCCTCCAGCTCGCGCACGTCGGCTTCGCCGAGGGCATCCTGGTGGCGGAGCGCCTGGCCGGTCTGAAGACCGTCCCGATCGACTACGACGGCGTTCCGCGCGTCACGTACTGCCACCCCGAGGTCGCGTCCGTCGGCATCACCGAGGCCAAGGCCAAGGAGATCTACGGTGCGGACAAGGTCATCGCCGCGAAGTTCAACCTCGCGGGCAACGGCAAGAGCAAGATCCTGAAGACCGCGGGCGAGATCAAGCTCGTCCAGGTCAAGGACGGTGCCGTGGTCGGTATCCACATGGTCGGCGACCGGATGGGCGAGCAGGTCGGCGAAGCCCAGCTGATCTACAACTGGGAGGCCCTTCCGGCCGAGGTCGCGCAGCTGATCCACGCGCACCCGACCCAGAACGAGGCGCTCGGCGAAGCCCACCTGGCGCTCGCCGGCAAGCCGCTGCACAACCACGACTGATCGTCATGGGCGCGACGACCGACCACATCCGCACATTCGTTAGGAGCAACTGAAACCATGGCGGTTTCCGTAACCCTTCCGGCGCTCGGCGAGAGCGTTACCGAGGGCACTGTCACTCGCTGGCTGAAGGCCGAGGGCGAGCGCGTCGAGGCCGACGAGCCGCTGCTCGAGGTCTCGACCGACAAGGTCGACACCGAGATCCCCTCCCCCGTCTCCGGCATCCTCTCGTCCATCAAGGTCGCCGAGGACGAGACCGTCGAGGTCGGTGCCGAGCTCGCGATCATCGACGACGGCTCGGGCGCCGCTGCCCCGGCCGCCGCTCCGGCCGCCGAGCCCGCCGCCGCCCCGGCGCCGGTCGCCGAGGCCCCGGCCGCCCCCGCACCGGCCGAGACCCCGGCCGCTGCCCCGGCCCCCGCTGCCGCCGCGCCTGCCGCGTCCGGCACCGACGTCGTGCTCCCCGCCCTGGGCGAGTCCGTCACCGAGGGCACCGTCACCCGCTGGCTGAAGGCGGTCGGCGAGTCCGTCGAGGCCGACGAGCCGCTGCTCGAGGTCTCCACCGACAAGGTCGACACCGAGATCCCCGCGCCGGTCGCCGGCACCCTGCTGGAGATCCTGGTCGGCGAGGACGAGACCGCCGAGGTCGGCGCCCGTCTGGCCGTCATCGGTGTCGCGGGCGCGGCTCCGGCCGCCGCCCCGGCCGCCGCCGCTCCGGCTCCGGCCGCTCCCGTTGCCGCTCCGGCCCCGGTCGCCCCGGCGGCTCCGGTCGCCGCTCCGGCCCCGGTGGCCCCGGCTGCCCCGGTCGCCGCTCCGGCCCCGGTCGCCCCCGCGGCTCCGGTCGCCGCTCCGGCTCCGGTGGCTCCGGCCGCTCCGGCTCCGGTTGCCGCCCCGGTCGCCCCCGCCGCCCCGGTCTCCGCCGGTGACGAGGGCGCCTACGTGACCCCGCTGGTGCGCAAGCTCGCTTCGGAGGCCGGCGTCAACCTGGCGACGGTCACGGGCACCGGTGTCGGTGGCCGTATCCGCAAGCAGGACGTCCTGGCCGCCGCCGAGGCCGCCAAGGCCGCCGCCGCTCCGGCTCCGGCCGCCGCCGCCCCGGCCGCCGCCAAGGCTCCGGCCGCGGTGTCCGAGCTGCGCGGTCAGACGGTCAAGATGACCCGCATGCGCAAGGTCATCGGCGACAACATGATGAAGGCCCTGCACTCGCAGGCGCAGCTCAGCTCCGTGGTCGAGGTGGACATCACCAAGATCATGAAGCTGCGCGAGAAGGCCAAGGCCGGCTTCCTCGCCCGCGAGGGCGTCAAGCTGTCCCCGATGCCGTTCTTCGTCAAGGCCGCCGCCCAGGCGCTGAAGGCCCACGCGGTCGTCAACGCCCGGATCAACGACGACGAGGGCACCATCACCTACTTCGACTCGGAGAACATCGGCATCGCCGTGGACTCCGAGAAGGGCCTGATGACCCCGGTCATCAAGGGTGCCGGTGACCTCAACCTGGCGGGCATCTCCAAGGCGACCGCCGACCTGGCCGCCAAGGTCCGCGGCAACAAGATCACCCCGGACGAGCTGTCCGGCGCGACCTTCACCATCAGCAACACCGGCTCGCGCGGTGCGCTGTTCGACACGGTGATCGTTCCGCCGAACCAGGTCGCGATCCTGGGCATCGGTGCCACGGTCAAGCGCCCGGTGGTCATCGAGACCCCCGAGGGCACCGTCATCGGCGTCCGCGACATGACGTACCTGACCCTGTCCTACGACCACCGCCTGGTGGACGGCGCGGACGCGGCCCGGTACCTCACCGCCGTGAAGGCGATCCTGGAGGCCGGCGAGTTCGAGGTCGAGCTCGGCCTGTAAGGCAAAGGCGCGCAGGGATCTGCCGCTTACGGCGCCCCCGCCCGGATTCGTCCGGGCGGGGGCGCCGTCGTTGTAACGAGCCTCACCCTGCGTCCCTGACCACGAACGCATCGGAGCAGGCCGCGGCGGCCTTATTGTCTAGGCATCAGGCCCCGCGTGTCCGCACACACAGGAGTTGAAACCCGATGATCACCCCACCCGTCGTGCACTCGCTGCGCGAGCAGATCCGCGAGCACATCGTGGAGGGGATCGTCAGCGGCCGCTGGAAGCCCGGCGAGCGGATCGTCGAGCGCCGGATCGCGGTCGAGCTGGAGGTCAGCCAGACGCCCGTACGGGAGGCCCTGCGCGAGCTGGAGACGCTGCGGCTGATCGAGTCGGCGCCGAACAAGGGCGTGCGGGTGCGGAACCTCTCCGCGGCCGACCTGGAGGAGATCTACCCGGTCCGGGCCGGCCTGGAGCAGATCGCGGCCGAGCTGGCCGCGCCTAAGCTGGCGGCCGACTGCTCGGCGCTGGAGCCGCACGTGGCGGCCCTGTGGGAGGCCGACCGCGTCCAGGACGGGACGGCGCAGGTGCGGCACACGGTGGGCTTCCACCGGGAGCTGGTGCGGGCGGCCGGGAACAGCGTGCTGCTGCACACCTGGGAGAGCCTGGGCATCGAGGTCTTCACCGCGCTGTCCATCCGGTGGCTGGGAACCGTCCAGAAGTCCTACGCCGAGGAGCACGAGGCCCTCGTCGCGGCGTTCCGCAGCCAGGACCCGGACATCGGGGTACTGGTGAAGCGGCATGTCCTGGGCTGTGCGCCGCGCAGCGCCTAGCCCTTTCCAGAAGCTTCTGACCTGCGGTTTTGAGCGATCCTCCAGGGGATCGCCGGTCTTTCGGCATGTACTGATGAAACCGGCACGGCGTGCCTGTGTCCATGGCACCCGGTGCCGACTTTCGTCCCGACGACGAATATTCGTCACTTTTATTTGATCGATCATCGATCAGGGATTTACAGTCACTGCGGACCCCAACCCGGGTCCATCGGCCCTGTCCTGCCCGTCAGGGTTTTCTTCACCACCTCCTCTCCTTTGTCCGGAAGGCGGCGCACACCGATGTCCGACCCCGTAGGAAAGCTTCCGAGCGAGCTCGACCAGCTCCCGGACCGCGACACCGAGGAGACCGCCGAATGGGCGGCCTCCCTCGACGCCGTCGCCAAGGCCGCCGGTACGCGCCGCGCCGAATACCTGCTCCGCCGCACCCTCCAGCACGCCGAGGCCGCCGGCCTCGCCCTGCCGAAGCTGCTGGAGACGGACTACGTCAACACCATCCCCACCTCCGCCGAGCCGGCCTTCCCCGGTGACGAGGAGATGGAAGCCAAGATCACCGCCTGGAACCGCTGGAACGCGGCCGCCATGGTGACCCGCGGCTCCAAGTACGGCGTCGGCGGCCACATCGCCACCTTCGCCTCCGCCGCGTGGCTGTACGAGACCGGCTTCCAGCACTTCTTCCGCGGGAAGGAGGCCGACGGATCGGGCGACCAGCTCTACATCCAGGGCCACGCCTCCCCCGGCATCTACGCCCGCGCCTTCCTCGACGGGCGCATCTCCGAGCAGCAGCTCGACAACTTCCGCCAGGAGTCCGGCGGCAACGGCCTGCCGTCCTACCCGCACCCGCGGCGCCTGCCGTGGCTGTGGGAGTTCCCCACGGTCTCCATGGGCCTCGGCCCGCTCTCCGCGATCTACCAGGCGCGCTTCAACCGCTACCTGCAGAACCGGAACATCAAGGACACCGCCAACTCGCACGTCTGGGCCTTCCTGGGCGACGGCGAGATGGACGAGCCCGAGTCGACCGCCGCCCTGGCCCTGGCCTCCCGCGAGCAGCTCGACAACCTGACGTTCGTCATCAACTGCAACCTGCAGCGCCTCGACGGCCCGGTCCGCGCGAACTTCCGCGTGGTCCAGGAGCTGGAGGCCCAGTTCCGCGGTGCCGGCTGGAACGTCATCAAGACCCTGTGGGGCTCCGCCTGGGACGAGCTCTTCCAGCTCGACACCACGGGCGCCCTGGTCCGCCGCCTCCGCGAGGTCCCGGACGCGCAGTTCCAGACGTACGCGACCCGCGACGTGGCCTACATCCGCCAGCACTTCTTCGGCGCCAACGCCGAGCTCGTCGCCCTCGGCGCCCTGCTCTCCGACGCGAAGATCGCCGAGTGCTTCCACAGCTCCCGCGGCGGCCACGAGCCCCGCAAGGTCTACGCCGCGTACAAGGCCGCCCTGGAGCACAAGGGCGCTCCGACGGTCATCCTCGCGCAGACGGTCAAGGGCTACACGCTGGGCTCCGGGTTCGAGTCGAAGAACGCGAACCACCAGATGAAGAAGCTGACGATCGACGAGTTCAAGGACATGCGTGACCTCCTTGGCCTGCCGATCCCGGACAGCGCCTTCGCCGACGGCAAGGTCCCGTACGGCCACCCGGGCGCGAACAGCCCCGAGGTGCAGTACCTGAACGAGCGCCGCGCGGCCCTCGGCGGTCCCGCCCCGGCCCGCAAGGTCCACCACGTGGCCCTGCCCGCCCCGGCCGACCGCTCCTTCGCCCCGCTCATCAAGGGCTCCGGCAAGCAGGAGATGGCCACCACCATGGCCTTCGTCCGCCTCGTCAAGGACCTGATGCGGGACAAGGAGACCGGCAAGCGCTGGGTGCCGATCGTCCCCGACGAGGCCCGTACCTTCGGTATGGAGTCCCTCTTCCCGTCGGCCGGCATCTACTCGCCGCTGGGCCAGACGTACGAGCCGGTCGACCGCGACCAGCTGATGTACTACAAGGAAGCCAAGGACGGCCAGATCCTCAACGAGGGGATCACCGAGGCCGGCGCCATGGCCGACTTCATCGCCGCCTGCACGTCGTACGCGACGCACGGCGAGCCGATGATCCCGTTCTACATCTTCTACTCGATGTTCGGCTGGCAGCGCACCGCCGACCAGATGTGGCAGCTCGCCGACCAGCTCGGCAAGGGCTTCATCGTCGGTGCCACGGCCGGCCGCACCACGCTGACCGGTGAGGGCCTGCAGCACGCGGACGGCCACTCGCACCTGATCGCGTCCACGAACCCGGCGTCGCTCAACTACGACCCGGCCTTCGCGTACGAGATCGCGGTGATCGTCAAGGACGGTCTGCGCCGGATGTACGGCGAGCAGCCCGAGGACGTCTTCTACTACCTGACGGTCTACAACGAGCCGAAGGTCCAGCCGGCCATGCCCGAGGGCGTGGAGGAGGGCATCCTCAAGGGCCTGTACCGCTTCAACACGGCCGCCGCCCTGGAGGCCGCCCCGGCCGCCGACGCCCCGAAGATCCAGCTCATGGCCTCGGGTACGGCGATCCACTGGGTCCTGGAGGCGCAGCAGCTGCTCGCCGCCGACTGGAACGTGGCCGCCGACGTGTGGTCCGCCACCTCGTGGGGCGAGCTGCGCCGCGACGCGCTGGAGTGCGACGAGGCGCTGCTGCGCGGCGAGGAGCGCACCCCGTACGTCACCCGTGTGCTGGAGGGTGCCCCGGGCCCGGTCCTGGCGGTCTCCGACTGGATGCGTCAGGTTCCGGACCAGATCAGCCAGTGGGTCCCGCAGGACTACACCTCGCTGGGCACGGACGGCTTCGGCCTCTCCGACACCCGCGAGGGCGCACGCCGCCACTTCGGCGTCGACGCGCAGTCCATCGTGGTGGCCGCGCTGGCCCAGCTCGCCCGCCGCGGCGAGGTCCCGGCGTCCGCCGTCAAGGAGGCCCGGGAGCGCTACGGCCTGTAGGCCCGAGCCCGTCCGACCGTGAGGCGGCCCGTCCCTTGGGGGGCGGGCCGCCTCATGTGCTCTGCTGCTTCGGGATCCCTTCCTCCGGCAACCGGCCGGCCGCCACCGCCTCACCGACGAGCTTCGCCAGCATCTCGCGGACGTAGATCAGCTGCGCGTTGATGGAGTCGCGGCGGTGGGTGAGCGCCACCAGTTCGCGCTCGGACTCGGTGCGGACGTGGTCGGCCTTGGCGTTGGCACCGGCGACGATGTCCTCGGCCTGGCACTGCGCGATCTCCACCGTCCTCCGGGCCCGGCGCTCGGCGTCGTTACGAAGCTTCTCGGCTTCCAGGCGCAG
The DNA here is from genome assembly GCF_040648015.1 of Streptomyces sp. NPDC029216. Taxonomy (NCBI): domain Bacteria; kingdom Bacillati; phylum Actinomycetota; class Actinomycetes; order Kitasatosporales; family Streptomycetaceae; genus Streptomyces; species Streptomyces sp. NPDC029216. The sequence continues at coordinate 50,571 of NZ_JBEZWL010000014.1, forward strand.
TTGCTCGGCGCGGTGCTCGATCTCGGCCAGGCGCTTCTCGGCCTTCTGCTGGCGCGCGGCCAGGTCGCGCTCGGACTGCTCGCGGCGCTTGGCCAGGTTGGTCTCGAAGTACGAGGCGGCCTGGGCCGCCTTGTTCCGGGTCTCCACGAAGAGGGCGTCGGCCTCCTCACGCTTGGCCCGGGCGTCCTGCTGGGCCTCGGCCCGGACGGCCCGGACGTCGCGTTCGGCCCGCTCCCGCAGTTCAGCGATCTCCCGTTCGGCCTCGGCGCGCAGCAGGGCCACCTCCGCCGCGCCGTCCCCGCCGCCCGGTACGCCGGGCGGCTGCTGCGGGGGCTGTCGGTACGCGGCCAGGAGGCGGTCCAGCTCGCGTACGACGGTGGCCGCGTCGGGCGGGCGGTGTGCCGGGTCCTTGGCCAGGAGGTGCATCACCAGGTCGGTGAGGCCGGCCGGGGCCCGGCCCGCGGGGAGCGGGCGGGGCTGTTCGTGCACCTGCTGGTAGAGCAGGGCGTGGGGGGCGGCGTTGGTGAAGGGCGGGTGGCCGGTGAGGCCCTCGTACAGGAGGCAGCCCAGGCTGTAGAGGTCGGCCCGGTGGTCGATGCCGGAGTCCCCCCGGCACTGTTCGGGGGACATGTAGGCGAAGGTGCCCATGGCGGTACCGGTGACGGTGAGGTCCGCGACGCGCAGCGTCTCGCCGAGGAACTTGGCGAGCCCGAAGTCCAGGACCTTGATCACGCCGGCGGAGGTGAGCATCACGTTCTGCGGCTTGATGTCCCGGTGGACGATGCCGAGCCGGTGGGCGGCGGACAGGGCGGTGGCGATCTGGCCGCCCCAGTTCGCGACGTCGTACCAGGGCACGGGCGTGGCCCCGCTGACCAGCTTCGCGAGGGTCTCGCCGTCGATGCGTTCCATCACCAGGTAGAGGTACCGGCGGCCCGCGAGCAGGGCCTCGCCGCAGTCGTGGACGGTCACCGTGTGCCGGTGCGGGAGGGCGGCCGCCGAGCGCACCTCGTGCATGAAGCGGTGTTCGACCTGGGTGGTGTCCATGCCCGGAACGGCGTGGACGAGTTTGGCGGCGACCGGCCGCAGCATCCGCGTGTCGAGGGCGCTCCAGACCTCGCCCATGCCGCCCCCGCCCAGCGGCTCCTCCAGCCGGTAGCGGCCGTCGATCAGTTCCCCCTGCATCCGCACCCCTCCCGATCCCGCACCCGTCGGGTTCGAGTATGCGGCCGGGCGGGGGATCGGGCACCGGCCTTTGGCCGTATGCGCGGTGGCGGCGCGGGGGTGGAGCCGTGATGCTGGATCGCGTGATGGACGAGACGGAGTTCTGGGAGATCGTCGACCGTACCCGTGAGGCCGCCGAGGGCGACCCCGAGGAACATGCGGAGCTGCTCGTGGAGCGGCTGACGCAGCTGGATCCCGACTCCGTCCTGGACTTCGCCCGGCATTTCGAGTCCCGGTACAACCGGGCGTACACCTGGGACCTGTGGGGGGCGGCGTGGGTGCTGCTCGGCGGGGCCAGCGACGACGCGTTCGACTACTTCCGGTGCTGGCTGATCGGGCAGGGCCGGGAGGTCTTCGAGGGCGGGGTGCACGATCCGGACCAGCTGGCCGAGCTGCTGGGCGAGTTCGACGAGGAGATCGACGGGGACGGGGAGGAGCTGGGGTACGCGGCCGATGAGGCGTACGAGCAGCTGACCGGGGCGGTGGCCCCGGACCTGGGGATCCCGTTGCAGGCGGAGGAGCCGGAGGGCACCCCGCTGGACTTCGAGGACGAAGCCGTGCTGGCGGAGCGCTTCCCCCGGCTGTGGGACCGCTTCGGGGGGTGAGGCCCGTCAGTAGTGGGTGCCGCCGTCGATGCGGATCTCGGTGCCGGTGATGAAGGCGCCGTCCTCGGAGCCCAGCATCGCGACGACGCCGGCCACGGTCTGCGGGCCGGCGAAGCCCTGGCCGAGGGCGGGGGCCAGCTTGGCGAAGAGGGACCAGTCGGTGTCCTCGGGCAGGCCGGGGCCGGTGCCGGTGGTCATGCCGCTCTCGATGGAGCCGGGGGCGACGGAGACGAAGCGCAGGCCCTGCTTGCTGTACTCGGCGGCCAGGGCGTGGGTCATGGACTGGATGCCGCCCTTGCTGGCCGCGTAGGCGGACATGTAGGGGTGCGCGAAGCTCGCCGAGGTGGAGCTGAAGTTCACGACGACCGGCTGGTCGCCCGCCAGCAGGGCGGGGAGGGACTCGCGGATCATCAGGAAGGTGCCGGTCAGGTTGACCGCGATGACCTTGTTCCAGAAGTCGAGCGTGGTCTGGTGGGTGTGCGCGGAGCGCAGGATGCCCGCCGCGTTGACCAGCACGTCGATGCCGCCGAGGGCGTCGACGGCGGCGGCGACGCCCGTCCGGACCGAGGCCTCGTCGGATATGTCCAGTACGGCGGTGGTCAGCCGGCCGGCGTGGCCGTCGGCGGCCGCCCGGTCGGCGGTGGCCTTGAGGCCGGCCTCGTTCACGTCGACGGTGTGGACGCGGCCGCCCTCGGAGAGAATGCGGTGCACGGTGGCCTGGCCGATGCCGGAGCCGCCGCCGGTGATGAGGACGCGACGTCCTTCGTAACGGTTCATGGGGCGAGCGTACCGAGGTGGTGGCACGTTTTGCCAGCCTGTCACGTAATGCATCCATCTGATCTGACTGGCGGTACGCTTCACCCGTGAGATCTCCCCGTCCGTACTCCCCCCAGAGCGGCCCCGGAACCCAGTCGCTGACCGAGCGCCGCAAGGCCGCCACCCAGCTCGACATCGCCCGGGCCGCCTGCGAGCTCTTCGCGGCGCACGGCCCCGACGGCACCACCGCCGAGGACATCGCCCACCGGGCGGGGGTCGCCCTGCGCACGTTCTACCGTTACTTCCGCAACAAGCAGGAGGCCGTGGCCCCGCTGCTCGCGGGCGGCGGCGACGCCTGGCGCGCCCTGCTCGCCGAGGAGGACCCCGCCACTCCCCTGGCGCAGGCCCTGGAGCGGGCCGTGACCCGCGCCCTGAGCGACTCCAAGGCCGTCGAGGAGGGCCTGGAGGTCACCCGCGGGCTGCTGCGCGCGGCCGCCACGGACGAGGCCCTGCGCGCCGTCTGGTACCGGGTGAACCAGGAGTCCGAGGAGCGCCTGGTGCCGGTGGTGGCCCGGCTCGCGGGTCCGGAGGCCGACGAGATGTCCGTACGCCTGGTGTCCGCGGCCGCCACCGACGCGATCCGCGTCGCGCTGGAACTGTGGTCCGCCGGCGACGCCCCGGTCTCGGGCCCGGGCTCCCCCGCCGACCTCGCGGTGCGCTGCCTGCGCGAGCTGACCGGCGCGATGCCCCTGCTCCGCTGAGCGCGGGGCAGGGGCACCGGAAGGGGGAAGGGGTACGGCGGGTTCAGCGCCAGCCTCCCCAGTCGTCCCAGTTGACGTTGTCCCAGCGGCCCCAGTCGTGGTCGCTCCAGTTGCCGTGGTGACGCCAGCTGCCGTTGCCGCAGTCGTCGTCATCGTCCCAGTGGTTGACCCAGCGGGAGTGACTCGAACGGTTCCAGTTCCCGTCGTGGTCGTGGGCGGACGCGCTGCTCAGGGGCAGCAGAGCCAGAGTGAGTCCAGCACCGCCCGCGACGACGGCGCCGATGATCCTACGGCGCATCATGATGCACCTCCGAACATGTCTCGCTTATCGGGCTTACGGGGCTTTTAGGTCCCAAATCAACCGTTACCCCGGTCGGGCGACCTGTCAAAAGCAGAAGGCCCCCCGCCGCTCTCCGAGAGAGCGGCGGGGGGCCTTCCATCAGGCACGTTCCCGACTTCGCGGGCCCGACTTCTTACAGGTCGAAGTAGAGCTCGAACTCGTGCGGGTGCGGACGCTGCGCGATCGGGGCGATCTCGTGCGTGCGCTTGTAGTCGATCCAGGTCTCGATCAGGTCCGGGGTGAAGACACCGCCGGCGAGGAGGTACTCGTGGTCCTCCTCCAGGGCCTTGAGGACGTCCTCCAGGCTGGTCGGGACCTGCGGGACGTTCGCGTGCTCGTCCGGGGAGAGCTCGTAGAGGTCCTTGTCGATCGGCTCCATCGGCTCGATCTTGTTCTTGATGCCGTCGAGGCCCGCGAGGAGCAGCGCCGAGAAGGCGAGGTACGGGTTCGAGGACGGGTCCGGCGCGCGGAACTCGACGCGCTTGGCCTTCGGGTTCGAGCCCGTGATCGGGATGCGCATGGCGGCGGAGCGGTTGCGCTGCGAGTACACCATGTTGACCGGCGCCTCGAAGCCCGGCACCAGGCGGTGGTACGAGTTCACCGTCGGGTTGGTGAAGGCGAGCAGCGACGGGGCGTGCTTGAGGATGCCGCCGATGTAGTAGCGGGCGGTGTCCGACAGGCCCGCGTAGCCGGCCTCGTCGTAGAAGAGCGGCTCGCCGCCCTGCCACAGCGACTGGTGGACGTGCATGCCCGAGCCGTTGTCACCGAAGATCGGCTTCGGCATGAAGGTCGCGGTCTTGCCGTTGCGCCAGGCGACGTTCTTCACGATGTACTTGAAGAGCATCAGGTCGTCGGCCGCGGCGAGCAGCGTGTTGAACTTGTAGTTGATCTCGGCCTGGCCACCGGTGCCGACCTCGTGGTGCTGGCGCTCGACCTGGAGGCCCTGGGCGTCCAGCTCCAGGGAGATCTCGGCGCGCAGGTCGGCGAAGTGGTCGACCGGGGCGACCGGGAAGTAACCGCCCTTGTAGCGGACCTTGTAGCCGCGGTTGTTCTCCTCGGAACCGGTGTTCCAGGCGCCGGCCTCGGAGTCGATGTGGTAGAAGCCCTCGTTGGCCGAGGTGGCGAAGCGCACGCTGTCGAACACGTAGAACTCGGCCTCGGGGCCGAAGAACGCGGTGTCGGCGATGCCGGTCGAGGCGAGGTAGGCCTCGGCCTTCTTGGCGATGTTGCGCGGGTCGCGGCTGTAGGCCTCACCCGTGATCGGGTCGTGGATGAAGAAGTTGATGTTGAGCGTCTTGTCCTTGCGGAACGGGTCCAGGCGCGCGGTGGTGATGTCGGCGCGCAGCGCCATGTCGGACTCGTGGATCGCCTGGAAGCCGCGGATCGAGGAACCGTCGAAGGCGAGCTCCTCCGCCGGGTCGAACGCTCGCGCCGGGATGGTGAAGTGCTGCATCACACCAGGCAGGTCGCAGAAGCGGACGTCAACGAACTTGACGTCGTTCTCCTCGATGTACTGCTTCACTTCGTCGGCGTTCTTGAACATCCAACTCCTCCTACTCCCGGTCCCCGGGGCAGGGACGGGCTTTATAGCTCGTGGTGCGTCAGTGCGGTGCCGCACGCTGACCCGACCATAAGCAGACGGGATTTCCCAAGCATGACCCATTTGTTTCGCACAAGTTAACCAGGGTCCCGTCCAGGTCCCGTGGAGGAGCACCGGTACCGTGGTGGAGTGGACAACAGGCAAGCAATCGGTTCCTGGCTCTCCGGCCCCCGCGCGGCCGCCGAGGACATGGGGGTCGACTTCGGCTATCCGGGCCAGCAGCTCGGCCTGCCGCAGTCGGGGCCCGGGTCCGTGGCCCGTTTCGGGCGCCGGCTCGGCGCGGTGGCCATCGACTGGATCGGCTGCCAGCTGATCGCATACGGGCTGATCACCCATGGCGACCTGACCTCGGCGGGCAACTGGACGCTGGGGCTCTTCGTGGCCCTGGCCATCCTGACCGTGGGCACGGTGGGCTTCACCCCTGGCAAGCGGATGCTCGGCCTCCGGGTGATCTCGCAGAACGGCGGCCGTCTCGGCTTCCTCCGCGTGGTGCTCCGTACGGTGCTGCTGGCCCTGCTCATCCCGGCGCTGGTCTGGGACCGGGACGGCCGCGGACTGCACGACCGGCTCTCGGGCGCGGTCCAGGTCCGGATCTGAACCGCGGGACGCGATACGAAAGCGACACGAAAAGGGAGCGCCCCGCGAGCCGTCGGCTCGCGGGGCGCTCCCTTTTCGTATACGTGCGGTCAGCGCGGGCGCTGGCCGCGCATGCCGCGCCCGGGGACCGGGCCCTTCGGGATGGGCATGTTGCTCATGAGGTCGCCCATGGCCCGCAGCTTGTCGTTGACCGCGGTGATCTGGGGACCCGCCAGGACGCGCGGCAGCTTCAGCAGCGTCGTGCGGACCTTCTTCAGGGGCACCTCGCCCTCGCCCTCGCCCACGATGAAGTCGTGGACCGGGACGTCGGGCATGATCCGGGCCAGCTTCTTCTTCTCGGCCGCGAGCAGGGCCTTCACCCGGTTCGGGTTGCCCTCGGCGATCAGGACCACGCCCGCCTTGCCGACGGCCCGGTGGACGATGTCCTGGTTCCGGTTCATCGCGACGGCCGGGGTGGTCGTCCAGCCCCGTCCCACGTTGTCCAGTACAGCCGCGGCAGCGCCCGGCTGTCCCTCCATCTGCCCGAAGGCAGCCCGCTCGGCCCGCCGTCCGAAGACGATCGCCATCGCGAGGAACGCCACCAGGAAGCCCAGGATGCCCAGGTAGACCGGGTGGCCGATCAGGAAGCCGATCGCAAGGAAGACACCGAAGGTGACGATTCCCACGCCCGCGACGATGAGACCGACCATCGGATCGGCCTTGCGCGTCATCTTGTAGGTCAGGGCGATCTGCTTCAGTCGCCCGGGGTTCGCAGCAGTCTCTGCGTTTGACTTCCTCGCCATAAGGCGAAGTTTACGTGGCCTGCGGGGTCCGAGTCGCCGCGGCCTCCAGCACGTGTTCGGTTTCCACCCGGTCCTTGGCCCTGCGGCGGTCCTCCAGGACGGCCGTCCAGGCGTTGCGGCGGGCACCGCTCATGAGCAGCGATTCGATGCCGCGGAAGGCCTCACTGAAGGACGGAATGGCGATGGCGCGGACGGGCGCGGCCTGCATGATGTCGGTCCCTACTCTCGGTACTCGCATCGATGGCGTGTGCGGTGCGTGGATCCAGCGTCACTGATTGGTGTTACCAGGGCATGACCGGTGGGTCAAACGTGATGAAAGATTGACGCGGCCCGCCGGGCTCTCCCATATGAAAGAGCCTAGGGGCCGCGTCATCGCGCATTACTGCCTAGTAAGTTTTTGTGCCCGACTTCACACGGAGCGTGACGAAGTGGATCACGCGCCGGCGCGCTTCTCCATCGCCTGCCCGTAGAGGCGGCCGGCGCGGTACGAGGACCGGACCAGCGGGCCGGACATCACGCCGGAGAAGCCGATCTCCTCGGCCTCCTGCGCCAGCTCGACGAACTCGGCCGGCTTCACCCAGCGCTCCACGGGGTGGTGGCGCGGCGAGGGACGCAGGTACTGGGTGATGGTGATGAGCTCGCAGCCCGCCTCGTGCAGCTCCTTGAGCGCCTCCGAGACCTCCTCGCGCTCCTCGCCCATGCCCAGGATCAGGTTGGACTTGGTGACGAGGCCGTAGGCGCGGGCCTGCCGGATCACGTCGAGCGAGCGCTCGTAGCGGAAGCCGGGGCGGATCCGCTTGAAGATCCGGGGCACGGTCTCCACGTTGTGCGCGAAGACCTCGGGGCGGGAGGCGAAGACCTCCTCCAGCAGCTCCGGAACCGCGTTGAAGTCGGGGGCCAGCAGCTCGACCTTGGTGCGGCCGCCCTCGCGGCCCGCGGTCTGCTGGTGGATCTGGCGCACGGTCTCCGCGTACAGCCAGGCGCCGCCGTCGGCCAGGTCGTCGCGGGCGACGCCGGTGATGGTGGCGTAGTTCAGGTCCATCGTGACCACGGACTCGCCGACGCGGCGGGGCTCGTCCCGGTCCAGCGCCTCGGGCTTGCCGGTGTCGATCTGGCAGAAGTCACAGCGCCGGGTGCACTGGTCGCCGCCGATGAGGAACGTGGCCTCGCGGTCTTCCCAGCACTCGTAGATGTTCGGACAGCCGGCTTCCTGGCACACCGTGTGCAGCCCCTCGCCCTTCACGAGGTTCTGCATCTTCGTGTACTCGGGACCCATCTTCGCCCGGGTCTTGATCCACTCGGGCTTGCGCTCGATGGGGGTCTGGCTGTTGCGGACCTCCAGGCGCAGCATCTTGCGTCCGTCGGGTGCGACTGCGGACACGACCGGCTCCCTGTGACTTCGATTCTTCGGCGTCCACCAGGGTACGCCCGTAATTCGTACGCTCTTACGTCCGGCCAACCCGGGGACGGCCGGACGCATTCCCCGGCCCCGCCCCCGGTCGTCAGCCGGCGGCCGGCTCGGGCTCGCGCTCGATCTCGCGCGGCTTCAGCTCGGCGTGTTCCAGCACGTCCTTCAGGTGCCGTTCGACGACCGGCAGCACCTCGGCGATGGTGACCTCGCGGCCCAGTTCGTACGAGAGCGAGGTCACACCGGCGTCCCGGATCCCGCAGGGGATGATCCGGTCGAACCAGGTGCTGTCCGGGTTCACGTTGAAGGAGAAGCCGTGCATCGTGACGCCCTTGGCGACGCGGATGCCGATCGCGGCGAGCTTGCGGTCCTCGCGGCGCTGGCCGGCGTTGGACGGGGCGTACTCGGGACCGTTGAGGCGGGCGTCGAACTCGTCGTCGCCTATCCGGGGGTCGAAGTCGAGGGAGAGGCCGCCGATCTTCGGACGCTCCTCCACGGGGTCGCCGAGGACCCAGACGCCCGAGCGGCCCTCCACCCGGGTGGTCTCCACGCCGAACTCGGCCGCGGTGCGGATGAGGGCCTCCTCCAGGCGGCGCACGTGGGCGACCACGTCGACCGGGCGGGGCAGCTTCATGATCGGGTAGCCGACCAGCTGGCCCGGGCCGTGCCAGGTGATCTTGCCGCCGCGGTCCACGTCGATGACGGGGGTGCCGTCGAGCGGACGCTCGCTGGGGTCGGTGCGGCGGCCGGCGGTGTAGACGGGCTCGTGCTCCACCATCAGGCAGGTGTCGTCGATCTCGTCGGCGAAGCGGGCCGCGTGGACGCGCCGCTGCTCCTCCCAGGCCTCGGTGTACTCGACGGATTCCGGCCCGAAGCCCAGATGGACAAACCGAAGCTCAGTCACCGCAGCGCCTCCTCGTTGAACCTGCTGTGTGCACGTATCCGCACCGGTCCAAGAGTACGGCGGCCCGCGCGCGGCCCTTCAGGCCCCCGGAGCGGACCCCTCCGCGGCGTCCGCGGCGGGCTCCGCGGCCTCCGGCTGCGGGGCCGGGAGCCGGCGGGGCCGCCTGCGGCCGGCCGGCGGCCGGTCCGGGTCCTCGTCGGCGCCCGGCAGCGGCCGGTGGCCCTCGGAGTGATCGTTGACCCAGCCGCACACCCCGCACGCGTAGCGGCCGTCGAGTCCCGCGATGTGGGTACCGCAGCGGCGGCACTGCCCCTCGGTGAGCCCGGGGGCGGGCAGCGGGGCGCCGGGCTGCGCGTGCGCGTGCGCGTCGGGCGGATGCGCCCCGTGGGGCCGGCGGCTCATGGGGTCGCAGCTTACGCGGGGGGAGGGTGCCGGTCCGTAAAGAGCCCTACCCATTCTGCACACGATCGGATGAATGTGGGGCAGAGAGGGCGGCACAGGCGGAGTTGGCCGCTACATTCACGCCGTTCACAGGGCCGGGACTCCGGTCCGACACGTACGGGAACCGTGGAGCCGATGACGGAACGACCTGCCCAGCGCGTCCCCAACCGGCAGCTCGCGGCGCTGATCGCGGAAGCCGGGTTCTCCAACGCCGGGCTCGCCCGCCGCGTCGACCAGCTGGGGCTGGAGCACGGGCTGGATCTGCGGTACGACAAGACCTCCGTGACCCGGTGGCTGCGCGGCCAGCAGCCGCGGGGCACCACGCCGGCCCTGATCGCGGAGGTCTTCACCCGGCGCCTGGGGCGTCGGCTGTCGGCACAGGACCTGGGCCTGGACGCGTGCGCGCCCGTGTACGCGGGGCTGGAGTTCGCGGCCACCCCGGAGGAGGCCGTGGACATCGCCAGCGGGCTGTGGCGCAAGGACTCCGGCTCGCACGCCGAGCTGCGCAAGATCGCCTTCACCCCGGCCGGGCTGGTGGTGCCCAGCCGGGACTGGCTGATCGGGCGGGCCGACGAGCGGGTGGGGCGCGGCGCCGATCCCGCCGCCCGGGTCCCGCTCCAGGGCCGCACCTCGGTGCCCCGGCAGCGGCAGATCGACCGGGGGCCCGGGCAGCGGGTCACGGGCGGGGACATCGCCGCGCTGCGGTCGGTGAGCGAGCTGTTCCGCACCCTGGACCACGCCTACGGCGGCGGGCACGCCCGCCAGGCCCTGGTGCGCTACCTGGAGCACGAGGCCGAGCCGATGCTGCGCGGCACCTACGGGGAGACCACCGGGCGCCGGCTGTTCTCGGCCGCCGCCGACCTGACCCGGCTCGCGGGCTGGACCTCGTACGACATCGCCGCGCACGGGCTGGCCCAGCGGTACTTCGTCCAGGCCCTGCGGCTCGCGCAGGCGGCCGGGGACCGGCCGTACGGGTCGTACGTGCTGGTCACGATGAGCCGCCAGGCGGTCTACCTCGGCCACGGCCGGGAGGCGGTGCAGCTGGCCCGGGTCGCCCAGCAGGGCGTGGGCTCGGGCCCGCCGCCGGTGGTGCAGTCGCTGCTGCACGCGGCCGAGGCGCGGGGGCACGCGGTGCTGGGCGAGGTCCGGGCGGCGACGGCCTCGCTGGTGCGGGCCGAACGGGCGCTGGGCGCGGCCCGGCCGGGGGACGACGTACCGCACTGGGCGCGGGCCTTCGACGAGGCGCAGCTGGCGGACGAGTTCGGGCACTGCCACCGCGACCTCCAGCAGTACCGGGCCTCCGCCCAGCACGCGGAGCGCTCGCTCCAGCTCCGCTCGCCGGGGTACGCGCGCTCGCGGCTGTTCTGCCGGGTGGTGCTGGCGACGGCCCGGCTGGGGCTGGGCGAGCTGGACCAGGCGTGCGCGCTGGGGGCGGAGGCGGCGCAGCAGGCGAGCGAGATGCGGTCGGTGAGGGCGGTGGAGTACGTACGGGACTTCGAACGCCGACTGGAACCGTACCGGGACGCCGCGGCGGTACGAACGTACCGAGACCGGGTCTCCGCCCTCTCCTGACGCCCCCCTCGCGCGCGGCTCGGCCCCGGGGCCCCCGGGGCGCCGGGGCCCTGCGCTGGGGGCGGCTCCCGGCGGCCAGGGCCAGGGCTGCGGCGGGGGCCAGCCCGGCCCCGGCCCCCGCCCCATGCCGGCGTGGGCCGGAGCTTGGGTCGGGGTCGGGCAGGGGCGGATCCGGGCCTGGGCGCCAGGCGCGTGCCCAGGCCCGGGGGCCTGGCCCTCAGGCCGCTACCGGGAGGACGGGCTCCGGGTGGCTCTGGAGGGGGATGCCGAAGTCGCGTAGCAGGGCCGTGGCGGCGCGGCGGGCGGAGTGGAGGGCGCCCTGGACGGTGTTGGAGTCGCGGTGGTCGCCGCAGACGTAGAGCCCGGCCAGGACCCGTACGGGCCGCTGCCGGTCGTGCGGCGGGGGCATGGCCGGGACGGCCTCCGGGGTGTGGTGGACGGCCAGCAGCTCCCAGTCCCGGGTCGGGGTGTCGTAGAGCCGGGCCAGCCGGGCGGCGACCGTGCGGGTGGGCGGCGGGGGGCCGTGCACGGTGGTGGTGACCAGGCTGCGGTCGGCCGGGGCCCGGGTGGGGTCGACCGCGCTCATCACGGTGGTGTGGGCGACGGGCCACTTGGGGTCGGCGTCCAGGAGCAGCGATCCGTCCCAGGGCAGGGGCTCGGGGGTCGCGTGGTGGATGACGGTGACCTCGTGGAAGGCGGGCACCCGCAGCCCCGGGAGCAGTTCGGCGGCGGCACGGGCACCGGTGGCGAGGAGGACGGCGCGACAGCCGAAGTCGCCGTGCTCCTCGGTGGTGACCAGGTTCGTCGCCACCGAGCGCACCCGGATCCCGGTCCGTACGGTGCCGGGCGGCAGGCCGGCGGCCAGCAGGTCGGGCAGGGTCGCCGCGCCGCCCTCGGGTACGGCGAGCCGGCCGCGGGCGAAGGTGCGCAGGGCGAGGTCGGCGACCCGGCTGGAGGTGCCGAGGTCCGGGTCGCGCAGCAGGGCGGAGAGCAGGGGCCGCAGGATCCCGTTGACGGTGCGCGGCGGCAGGCCGCGGGAGCCGAGGGCCGCGAGGGCGGTGCGTTCGGGCCGGGCGAGGACGCGGTCCGGGGGCAGCGCGGCCAGGCGGGCGAGGGCGGCGCTGAGCCGGGCCTGGTCGAGCGAGCCGCTGGCCAGCGCGCGGGCGGGGGTGAGGGCCCCGGCCCGCTGCCGTTTGCCGTCGGCGCCGTGCACCAGGACGCCGGGGGCGAAGGGGCGCAGGGTCAGGCCCGCGAGGCCCGGGGTGCGGGCGGGTTCGGTGTACGCGGTGTTGAGGAGCTGGCCGACGCGGTCGAGGCGGAAGCCGTCGGCCGATGCGGTGGCCATGCGGCCGCCGGGGTCGTCGGTGGTCTCCAGGACGCTGACGGTGACCCCGGCGGCGATCAGGTGGTGCGCTGCCGCGAGTCCTGAGACTCCGGCTCCTACGATGACGACGTCGCTGCTGAGCACGTGCCCCTCCCCGAGGTCGGCGCGGCGGCTGTGTGGGGATCCTTCTTCCCCCAACGGGCTCCGGGAGAACCCGAGTCCGGCGCGGTATTGCGCACAACTCCGGTCGCACGACGGTCGCATGCGGGTCACAAGCGGTCGCACATGAACGCGGGATGCGCCGGACCAGCGCCGGACCAACGGCGGAGCGGCGCCTAGACCAGAGCCGCCTTGATGGCCTCCTCGATGCCGGGGTGGGCGAACTCGAACCCGGCGTCCAACAGCCGTGCGGGCCTGGCCCGCTGACTCCCCAGCACGTCCTGGGAGAACTCCCCGAGCACGACGCGCAGCACGGGCGCGGGGACGGCGCACAGTGTCGGCCGGTGCAGTACGCGGCCCATGGCGGCGGTGACCTCACGGTTGGTCAGCGGCTCGGGGGCGGTGAGGTTGAACGGCCCGGAGAGCCCGTCCGTCTCCATCAGGAACCTCAGGGCGGCGATCTCGTCCCGCATCGAGATGTACGGCCAGTACTGCCGGCCGTTGCCGAGCCGGCCGCCGATCCCGGCCCGGAAGACGGGGAACAGCCGGCCCCAGGCGCCGCCCTCGGCGGAGACCACCAGCCCGGTCCGGGCGAACACGGTCCGGATCCCGGCGTCCCGCGCGGGGGCGGCGGCGGCCTCCCACTCGACGCAGACGGACGGCAGGAAGCCGGTGCCGGCGGGCGCTGACTCGTCGACGGCCCGGTCGCCGGTGTCCCCGTAGTACCCGACGGCGGACCCGCACACGAAGACCGGCGGCGGGGTGTCGAGCGCCGCCATCGCCCGGGCGAGGGCGGCGGTCCCGAGCACCCGGCTGTCGCGGATCTCCCTCTTGTACGCGTCCGTCCACCGGTGGTCGCCCACCCCGGCCCCGGCGAGGTGCACGACGGCGTCGCACCCCTTGAGCCCGTCGGGGTCGACGTGGCCGCTCGCGGGGTCCCACCGCGCCTCCCCCGGGCCGGCGGGGGGCCGGCGGACGAAGCGGACGGTGTCGTGGCCGTCGGCGTGCAGGGAGCGGACGAGGGCCTTCCCGATGAGGCCGGAGGCCCCGGTGATGGCGATGCGCATGGGGGTAGTCTCCCCTGCCGGACCCGCCGTTGCCGCTGCGCGGGGCGGGGTCAGCCGGCGCCCAGCCAGGTGCCCACCGCGTAGGTGACCGCCATCGCCAAGGCCCCGCCCAGGACATTCCGCAGGACCGCCCGCGGCACCGGCGCCCCGCCCAACCGCGCGCTCACCACCCCGCACAGCGTCAGCGCCCCCAGCACCCCCACCACGGTCACCGGCACCCGCACCGACGCCCCCGGCAGGACGATCGCCAGCAGCGGCAGCACCGCCCCCACCGTGAAGGCCACCAGACTCGCGAACGCCGCGTGCCACGGGTTCGCCAGCTCGTCGGGCTCGATCCCCAGCTCCACCCGCGCGTGCGCCCTCAGCGCATCCCGCTCCGTCAGCTGTTCGGCGGCCTCCCGGGCCACCGCCCGGCTCAGCCCGCGCGCGGCCAGCATCTCCGTCAGCTCGTCGAGCTCCGCCTCCGGCTCCTCCGCCAGCTCCCGCCGCTCCAGGTCCAGCGCCGCCCGCTCCGAGTCCCGCTGCGAGCTGACCGACACGTACTCCCCCGCCGCCATCGACAGCGAACCGGCCAGCAGACCGGCCACCCCGGCCGTGAGGATGGCCGTGCGCGAGGTGGTGGCGCCGGCCACGCCCACCACCAGGCCGGCCGTGGAGATGATCCCGTCGTTGGCGCCGAGCACCCCGGCCCGCAGCCAGTTCAGCCGGGTGCTGATCGTCGCGCTCTGCGTCTGCGTCACGCCACCACTCTCGCGGCCCCCGCCCGGCCGGTCCAGCCCGCCGGGGCCACCCGGCGTGCGCGGCCCCGGACCCCGTACCAGGGTGGAGGGGTGAGAGCAGGGGCGCGACGGAGGGTGAGGCTGGGACGGGACGAGCCCGGCTGGCTGCACGGGGCCCCGCCGCCCCGGTGGGCCCGGATCGCGCCCGTGGTGGCGCTGGTGGCGCTCTGCGCCGCCCAGTGGACCACCGCCACCGCCGAGCTCGGCTACTTCCTGGCGGCCCTGCCGGCCGTGGCCGCCTTCTCGTACGGGGCCCTCGGGTCCGCCGCCTTCGCCGTCGTGGTGCTGATCCTCCTCGGCGTCCCCCAGCTCGGGGTCGGCCACGCCCGCGGCGCCGACCTGGCCACCGTGGCCACGGTGGGCCTGCTCAGCGTGGTCATCGCCTGGGTGCGGCGGCGCCGCGACGCGCAGCTGGTCAGCGTCCGCACCGTCGCGGAGGCCGCCCAGCTGGCGGTGCTGCCGCCGGTCCCGGAGCGGGTGGGCGGAGTGGGCTGCGCGGGGCTGTACCGGGCGGCCCAGCGGGGCACGCTGGTCGGCGGCGACCTGTACGACGTACGGGCCGGGCCGTACGGGGTGCGGGTGCTGGTCGGGGACGTCCAGGGGCACGGGCTGGCGGCCGTCGGGACGGTGGCCTCGCTGCTCGGCGCCTTCCGGGAGGCGGTGCTGGACGACCCGGGGCTGGCGGCGGTCGCGGCCCGGCTGGACCGGCGGCTGGCGGCCGACGCGGCGGCGGAGTCCGTGGCGCACCCGGAACTGTTCGCGACGGCCGTGCTGCTGGAGTTCCCGCCGGAACTGGACCTCGTACGGATCGTGTCGTGCGGGCATCCGCCGGTCCTGCTGCTGCGGGACCGCGCGGTGACGGAGCTGGCCGCCGAACCGGGCCCGCCGCTGGGCCTGGGCCTTGCCGGGCCGGCCCTCCCCGAGGTGGCGGAACTGCCGCTACTGCCGGGCGACCGGCTGCTCGCGCACACCGACGGGGTCACGGAGGCCCGGGACGCGTCGGGGTTCTTCTACCCGCTGGCCAGCCGGGTCCCGGTCCTGGCGGGCGACCCGGCGGGCCTGCCGGCGGCGCTGTGGCAGGACCTCGCGGCCTTCACCGGGGGCGGGCCGCGCGATGACGTGGCACTGCTGGTGCTGTCGCCCGAACAGCGGCTGTCCGGCGGTGCGGGATCTCCGTAGATTCAGGGGGCATGCACTGCGCGTCCTCGTGCCGACACCTGTAGGAGCCGCCATGTCCATGCCGATGCTGGTGATCCAGGGAACCTTCCGGGCCAAGGGCTTCCGGCCCGACGGCGACACCATCGACTTCACACCGGACGACCCGGCCGACTGGAAGCTGGTGCCCGGCACCAGGCCGGTCCTACCGAGATCGGACGGCAACGCCGCGATCCGGATGGAGGGCATCGACGCGCTGGAGACCCACTACGGCGACAAGACCTCGCCCACGGGCGTCCAGCACCAGCCCCTGAAGCTCGCGCACGCCGCCGCGAACGAGCTCCTGACGCTGCTCGGCTTCACCGACTTCCACCGGGTGGAGCCCGAACCCGGCGACCCGCCGAACCCGGAAGCCGAGAAGATCATCAGCACCATCCCCGAGGTCACGCACGGCTACGTGCTCGCCCGGGGCGCCGACGTCTTCGGCCGGTGCGTCGGCCTGGCCGGCAAGGGCTTCCCGCCCGCCCCCAACGGCTACCTGATCGACATCGACGAGCGCGCGCTGAAGAACACCGCCAACTACCAGCTGGTCAAGGCCGGCCTGGCCTACCCGACCTACTACAGCGAGTTCCCCGAGCTCCTGCGCGCCTCCCTCACCGCGGCGGCGGCGACGGCGCGGAGCGCCGGGACGGGCGTGTGGGCGAAGGACGTGACCCTCACCGGGGCGAAGGTCAGCGGGCTGGACTCGCTCACGACCGACGACGGGGCCGTGATCCTCCCGAAGCTCTTCCGCCGCCTGAAGGACTACCTGGACCTCAACCGGCCGGACCCGTCGCTGTCCTGTTTCCGCGCCTATCTGGCGGGGGCCTCGGAGGACAGGTTCTACCTCCAGGGAAAGCCCGAGCTGTTCAGCGGCCTGCACCACATCGTCGAGGTCACCGACGGCGCCGGCCCCCACAGCGTGAAGATGACCCACGCGGCCGAGGAGATCGTCTTCGTGGAGAAGTGAACCCCGGCTGACGGGCGGGCCGGCGGCCCGCCCGTCAGCCCGCCCACCGCTCAGCCGGCGTTCGCGACGATGAAAGCGCGGACCATCCGGCAGGTGAGGTTGGACGGCCGGTGGATCCCCACCCGGACGGCCATCGTCCGTATCTTGCGGTTGGTCGCGCGCTTGGCGTCGTACGTCCCCGTGTCGAGCAGGGAGATCGCCAGCCGCATCGCCTTCAGACGGCGGTTGTGGTTCTCGTACCACTCGCGGGGCAGCCCCGCCGGCAGCGGCTTCCTCTTGGGCATCACAATGCTCGCGGCAGCGGCCATCTACAGCCTCCCAAACGGTAGTTGGCTTCCTGTCGTTCTCCTTCGATTTTACCGGGGGGCACTGACAAAAGCCCTGGCCGGACAGGGATCCGACGGCACCTGGCTAGGCTTTCGGGCATGGAGATCTGGATCAACCCCGCCTGTTCGAAGTGCCGCAGCGCACTGACCCTGCTGGACGCGGAGGGCGCCGAGTACACCGTGCGCCGCTACCTGGAGGACGTACCGTCCGAGGCCGAGATCCGCGAGGTGCTGGGCCGCCTCGGCCTGGAGCCGTGGGACATCACGCGCACCTCCGACCCCCTGGCGAAGGAGACCGGCGTACGGGACCTCCCGCGCGAGGCGACGGACGAGGCCCGCGCCCGCTGGGTCACCCACCTCGCCACCCACCCGAAGCTGATCCAGCGCCCGATCATCACCGCCGAGGACGGCACGGCGGTGGTGGCCCGCTCGGAGGAGGCGGTCCGCGAGGCCCTGTCGCGGAAGGCGTAGGCGGGGGCGGGACCGGGGCCGGGGTGACCGGGGCCGGTCAGGGTGCCAGGAGGCGGGCGACCTCACCGGCCGCCGCCAGCGGCAGCGCGTGGTGCGAGACCCCGCGCAGCAGGCGGACCCTCGCCCCCGGCAGCCCGGCCCGCGTGGCGACGGCCGTCGCCCGGGTGGCGTCGTGGCAGCGGGCGCGCTCGGCGAAGAGGACGTCGATGGGGAAGGGGGCGAGCCCCGTCAGGTCCGGGCGGGGGCCGGTGGCGGGCCTGGCGGCCGGGAACGCGGCGCCCGCCTCCTGCAGGCGCAGCCAGGCCGGGTCGAGCGGAACCCCTCCGGTCTCCCAGGCGAGGAACGAGCGGATCCGCCCCGGGGTGGGCCGCAGCAGCATGGGCAGCGCCCGCAGCACGTAGCGGGGGTCCAGCCCGGCGAAGACCCGGGTGGGGTCGAGCAGCACGAGCCGGTCGAGCCGCCGGCGCGGTGCGTACCAGCCCGCGCGGCGGTCGGCGTAATGGGCGGCGATCCAGGCCCCGTAGGAGTGGCCGGCGAGGGTGACGCGCCCCTCGGGCACGAGCCCGTCCAGGACCGCATCGAGCCAGACGGCCAGGTCCTCCGGCGTCCGCACCGCCCGGCCGGGCGCCGGGACGCTGAGCCCCGGCTCCCCCATCAGGTCCACGGCGTACACCCGCCTCCCCCGGGCGAGCCCGGCGGCGACACAGGACCCCCAGACGGTGGAGGTGGCCCCGCCCCCGCCGGGCAGCAGGACCAGCGGCGGGGCCCCGGCGGGGCCACAGACGTTGACGCGGGTGACCCCGTGGGGCGTGGGCACCTCGACGGCTTCGACGGGCACGGGCCACCGGGCCAGGACCTCGTCGTAGGCGGCACGGTAGGACGGTGCAGGGGACACGGCTGGCTCTCCGGATCTGCTCGAAACACGTCGACAGGCGATAATCTCGCTCAGCGAGAGATCAGCTTAGGCGGGAGGCCGCGTGCACGACAACGCCCTGGAACTGGTGCACCTGCTGCGGGCGGTGACGGTCGAATTCGGCCTGCGGCAGGCGGAGTTCGCCGCCGCCAACGGGATGCACCCGACCGACGTACGGGCCCTGATCTGCCTCCTGGACGCCGCCCGCGCCGCCGAACCGGCCACGGCGGGCCTCCTGGGCACCCGCCTGGGCCTCAACTCGGCCGGCACGACGGCGGTGATCGACCGCCTGGAACGCCTGGGCCACGTCGAACGCCTCCGCGACCCCCACGACCGCCGCCGCGTCCTGCTGTCCGTCACCCCGGAGGCGATCCACCTGGGCCAGACCTTCTTCGGCCCGGCGATCGAGACGCTGACGGAGGCGCTGGCAGGGCTGACGCGGGAGGAACGGGAGGCGGTGCGGGGGTTCCTGACCACGGCGCAGGTGGCGTTCGGGGGGTGAGGGGTCCGGGGGTGGGCAGGGCCTGAGCCGGGCGGTCTCAGGGAAGGGTTGGGGTTTTCCCGTCAGTCTCATCGTCCTTCCGTGGCGGGAAACCCCCAACCCTTCTCTGAGGCCGCCGAGTAAGGCCCCGCCCATCCGTGGTCCCGGTCGACCCTCCGCTCCCGGCCCCGTCTCTTCACCTCGCCCCCACCCCGCACCTCGTAGGGTGGGCCCGACGCCAAACGGCGCAAACCGCACCGAATCAGGACCAGCACCCCATGACCGACGACCAGCACCACCACCAGCCCCCCACCGCCCCACCCCTCCCCCCGCCCCGGCGCGGGGCCGACTGGATGTTCGGCGGGGTGTACGGGACCGTGCTGGCCAGTGGGCTGTTGGCGGCGCTCGATCAGAAAGGTGGGGAGTACACCCCCTTCTACGACGCCAGCTGGGTCCTCGTCACCGCCGCCACCGCCGGGCTCGCCCACGGGTACTCGCACCACATGACCACCCACCAGGCCGGCTCCGCCGCGCACCGGTGGCGGTTGCTGGTGCGGGCGCTGTGGAACGAGTGGCCGATGATCGCCGCCACCCTGCCCACCGTGCTGCTGCTCCTGCTGGCCGGGATCGCGCGCTGGGAGTCGTACGGGGTGACGGCCGTCGGGCTCGGGCTGAACACCGCGCTGCTCTTCGCCTGGGGTTCCTTCGTGGCGATCCGGGTCGGCTACCGGATCACGTCGGCGCTGCTCATCGGCCTGGCCGACGCCGCCATCGGCCTGGCCATCATCGTGGCCAACGCGCTGATCAAGTGAGCGCGGCGGCCAGCTGGTCCTCCGCCTCCGCGAGGATCTCCGTCAGCCGGGCGCCGAACTCCGCCCCGCGCGGGTCCGGGACGCCCGTGCGGGCTGCGGTGAGGACGGCGTCCAGGGCGCGGCCGTAGGCGCCGGGTACGTCGCTCCAGCCGGGCAGGGAGAAGACGCCCTCGGCTCCGCGCAGCTCCAGCCCGACCCCGGCCGCCGCGCGCGGCGCGCCCAGGCTGAGGACGGCCGTGCTGGCGGCTCCGGAGGCGTGCCGCAGGGCCAGCTGCACCAGGTCGGACGGGCCCCGGCTGGCGGTGACGGAGGTGACCTCGCCCAGGACCGGGATCAGGACGGACAGGGCGTGCGGGCCGACGTCCCACAGGCCGCCCTTGGCCTTGCGCCAGGGCGAGTCGGCGTACGCGCTGGGTTCGCCGGCGGGCGGGAAGACGGCGCCGAGCCAGTGCGCGGAGGCGGTGAACCAGCCGCTGCGCCCGGCCTGTTCGAGGACCCAGCCGGCGGTGGGCTCGGCGAAGCGGAGGGTGAGGAAGACGACGGAGGCGACCCCGTGCGCGGCGGCGGCGTCGGCGACGGCGCGGGCGTCCCGGACCGTGGTGGCGACGGGCTTGTCGAGCAGCAGGTGGCAGCCGGCGGCGGCCGCGCGCACGGCGAGCGGGGCCTGGACGTCCGGCGGCAGGGCGAAGGCCGCGACGTTGCAGTCCGCGAACAGCGCGTCGGGGTCTTCGTACACCTTCGCCCCGTGCGCGTCCGCCAGCTCGGCGGCCGCTTCGGGCCGGCGGCCCCAGACGCCGACGAAGTCGGAGCCGGCGTGGGCGGCGAGGGCGGGGGCGTGGGTGCGGCGGGCCCAGGGGCCGGTGCCCAGCAGGCCGACGCGGGGGCGGGGGCGGCCGGAGACCCGCTCGGAGCCCTCCCCGGATGAGTTGAAATCGTACGAAATGCTCACCTGCTCAGTCTGCCCCACTCGGACGGGTGTGCAGCCGCCGACCCGCACACGCCCACCCGACCTGCGGTGTAAACCCCGGTAACACGGGATTCACACACGGGCAACGGATGAGAAATCGCCAAGGAGGACGCTTTTGGACAGACCGAAGCCCCAGAGTCAGGATGGATGGGCCCGTGAGCTACAAGGCTGAGTACATCTGGATCGACGGCACCGAGCCGACGGCGAAGCTCCGCTCCAAGACGAAGATCCTGGCGGACGGGGCGGAGCTGCCGATCTGGGGCTTCGACGGTTCGAGCACGAACCAGGCGGAGGGCCACGCCTCCGACCGCGTCCTGCAGCCGGTCTTCTCCTGCCCGGACCCGATCCGCGGGGGCGACAACATCCTGGTGCTGTGCGAGGTCCTGAACATCGACATGACCCCGCACGAGTCGAACACCCGCGCGCTGCTGCGTCCGGTCGCCGAGAAGTTCGCCGCGCAGGAGCCCGTCTTCGGCATCGAGCAGGAGTACACCTTCTTCGAAGGCGCCCGCCCGCTCGGTTTCCCCGTCAACGGGTTCCCGGCCGCGCAGGGCGGCTACTACTGCGGCGTCGGCGCGGACGAGATCTTCGGCCGCGAGATCGTCGAGAAGCACCTGGACCACTGTCTGGCCGCCGGTCTGGAGATCTCGGGCATCAACGCCGAGGTCATGCCGGGCCAGTGGGAGTTCCAGGTCGGTCCGGTGGGCCCGCTGGAGGTCTCCGACCAGCTGTGGATCGCGCGCTGGCTGCTGTACCGCACGGCCGAGGACTTCAACGTGTCGGCGACGCTGAACCCGAAGCCGGTCAAGGGCGACTGGAACGGGGCGGGTGCGCACACCAACTTCTCGACGAAGGCGATGCGCGAGGACTACCGCGCGATCATCTCCGCGTGCGAGGCGCTGGGCGACGGCAGCAAGCCGCTCGACCACGTCAAGAACTACGGCGCCGGCATCGACGAGCGCCTGACGGGGCTGCACGAGACGGCCCCCTGGAACGAGTTCAGCTACGGCGTCTCGGACCGCGGCGCGTCGGTCCGCATCCCGTGGCAGGTGGAGAAGGACGGCAAGGGCTACATCGAGGACCGCCGTCCGAACGCGAACGTGGACCCGTACGTGGTGACCCGCCTGATCGTGGACACCTGCTGCACCGGTCTGGAGAAGGACGGCCTGGTCTGACACCGGCGTCTCCCGTATCCGACGCGTCGCGCCCGCCCTCCCTTCGGGGAGGGCGGGCGCGTCGCGTTGTCGTCGTGGGGTGGGACGGATCTGCCCACCATCCGATACGGGCGACCGGAGCAGACGGGCGGGAGTGACTTTCCGGCTGACGGTTTGTCGGGATTGTTGCGGCCTGACGAAGGCTTGACATCTGAATTTGAGATTCCGCTCCAGCAGGTGAGACACGGCCTGCCCCGGGCCGTTGGTTTCTGCTTCAATGGCGCTCATGGCCAGCCATTCGAACTCCCCGACAGGTCGCAGCGACCTGGAGCCCTTCTGGCCGTCCCGTCAGGACCACGATTTCGACCGGGTGTGTTGCCGCGCCGAGAACGCGCCGGCCCTCTAAAGCCTTCCGGGACCCGTCACCAGACCCGCCCGGGGCCTTCGGTCTGCGCGGTACGCAACGACTACGTGCATACGCACACCAGCACATGCACACGTACGTCTTCTGCCGACCACTCCGCGTGAAAGAGCCGATCACTCATGGCGAACACCCGCTCCCTCACTTCCGCCGCCTCCGCTGCGACTTCCGCTCCCCTGCCCTTCCCGCCCGTCCCGAACGGTCCGCGCCACCGGCTGCGGGCCGTGGACCGGGACGAGGTGGCCCGGGTGGTGGACCTGCTCCCGCCGGGCGCCACCTGGCTGCCCGCGCCCCAGCACGCCGTGCCCTCGCTGCCCGGCCAGCCGCCGATGGTCGGCTACCTGGTCCTCGTACCGGCCGACCAGCAGCCGATCGCCTTCGCCCCGCAGTCCGTTCCCGTACCGGGACCCGTCGCCTCCGCCCAGCCTGCGGTCCAGCCCTCGACGACGACTGGGGACGCGCTCGTGCGGATCGACGCCGCGCGGCGCACGGCGGAGGTCGACGGCGAACTGCTGGACCTCACCTACCTGGAGTTCGAGCTGCTGGCCCACCTGGTGGCCCACCCGCACCGGGTGCACAGCCGGGACCAGCTGGTGACCACGGTGTGGGGCTACGGCCACGTCGGCGACGGCCGGACGGTCGACGTCCACATCGCCCGCCTGCGCCGCAAGCTGGGCGCCGCGCACCGCGGTGCGATCCAGACCGTCCGCCGTGTGGGGTACAAGTACACGCCGTGACGGCGGGGAAGGCAGGCACGGCGGTGGGCCCGTGCCCGTACGCGGCCGCGGCCGCGTACGTAAGAGCCCACCGCCGTGGCCGTTACGCGGCCCGGGCCGCGCGCCTGCGGGTGGCGAAGCCGAGGGCGACGTCCACGACGAGGAAGGCCAGCAGGCTGATCCCCAGCAGCGGGACGAACCATCCGATGACCGCCGTCACGCCGGCGAACGGCAGCAGCACGGTCACCGGCAGCCTGCGCCAGGCGCCGCGCGGCTGGGCACGGCCGACGGAGAGGGTGCGCTCCTTGGTGGGCCGGCGCATCCACCACATCCGGTAGCCCCAGACGATCAGGAACATCACCGCGACGGCGAGCGCCGCCAGCGCGATCTGGTTGGCGATCCCGAAGGTCAGACCCATGTGCAGGTCGATCCCGAAGCGGGTCAGCTGCGCCAGGAGCGGGTAGTCGGCGAAGCGGAGCTGGTCCATGACCCGGCCGTCGGCGGGGTCGACGGCGACCGAGTCGAGGTGGACGGGCAGGGTCTTGTCGGCCTCCTTGATCACGTAGCCCTTGCCCTTGGCGGGCAGGGTGACGCGCAGGCTCTCGGTGACCCCGGCGGCGCGGGCGGCGGCGACGGCCTTGTCGATGCCGATGTCGGTGGCGGGCATCGGCATGGACATCTCCGTGCCGTCGGGCATGACGTGGCCGGCGTGCTCGTCGCCGCCGGCGGGGGCCCCGGAGCCCGGCTTCAGCTGGGCGGCGACGGAGGGGGTGGCCCCGCCGAGCCGGTCCTGGAGCTGCCCGATGTTCTCACCGGCGTACTTCGACCAGGTCAGGCCGGTCGCGGAGAGGCCGACGAGGCCGACGGCGGCCCAGAGGCCGATGCTGCCGTGCCAGGACAGGGTCTTGCGGCGGCCGGAGGCGGCGCGGTCGGGCAGGACGAGGCGGGCCTTGCGGGTGCGGCGGCGGCCGATCCACAGGGCGAGCCCGCCGAGGGTGACCACCCACAGCCAGCTGGCGGCGAGTTCGCTGTAGTTCCGGCCGAACTCCCCGAGCTGAAGGCTGGCGTGGAACTCGCTCAGCCAGGCGCGCAGGGGCAGCGCGTCACCGCTGGTGGTGAGGTGGCCGCGGACCTCGGCGGTGTAGGGGTCGACGAACACGGTGAGGGTCTCGCCCTCCGCCAGCCCCGGGTCCTCCATGACCACCCGGGTGGTGGCGTCGGGCTCGGGCGCGGGCCACACGCCCACGACCTTGCCCTGGGGCTCGGCGGCCTTGGCGGCCTTCACCTGGGTGCTGAGCGGGACGGCGGCTTCGCCGACCTGGTCGACGGTCAGCTCGTGGGAGTAGAGGATCCGCTCGGCCTGCCAGGAGCCGGCGTAGAGCAGACCGGTGGCGGCGGCGAGGAAAAGGACCGGGGCTATGAGCAGCCCGGCGTAGAAGTGCACGCGCAGGAGCAGAGGCCGCAGCCCGGCCCACCCACGCTTGGCTCCGCCGGTCCCGCGGGCAGCCTCGGCTTCGGCTCCGCCCTGGGTTCCGGCTTCCGGGCCGGGCGCGGAGGCCGCGTCGGCGGCGGGTTCGGGTGCGGGTGCCGCTGCCGCTGCGGGCGCAGGGGCGGGGCCGGGCGCGTGGGTGCCCTGCGCCGTGGGGGCCGGGTCGGGCGCGGGGGCGCTCTGGGGCGCGGGGGTGGGCTGGGTCGCGGCCTCGGTACCCCGCGCGGGGGTGTCCGTGAGGTCGTCAAGGGACATGTCGGTCCTAGGGTTCGGCGAAACGAGGGGATCGGCCCCTGGTCTCGCCACCCCCTCGCCAACGGAGGGTGCGCCGCCGGTCAGGCGGCGGCGCGGGCAGGGAGCGGCCAGGGGGCCGTGGTACGGGTGTTCCGCCGCCCGGGCGGGCCCCGGCGGACCGCGGTGTGGGCGTGTACGGCTCCGCGCAGCCGGCGCGGCCGTTCGTACGGGGGGCGCTGCGCGGGCGGGCCCGGTACGGGGGCCGGCCGGGTACGGAGCAGTGCGAGGACGCGGGCGAGCGGCCGGGCGGCCAGCAGCGCGGTGGCCCCAAGGGCCCCGGCCAGCCGGAACAGAGCCGCCTCGCCCCGGGCGAGCCAGAAGGCGCAGAACAGCCCGGCGAGCAGGTGCGCGGCGACCATCCCGAGGCCACCGTGCCCGGCCATCCCGAGCAGATCGGCGAGCCCGCCCATGCCGGTGGCGGTGGCGTCGGCCAGCCCGGCGGAATGCGACATGCCGGCCGGGTCGTGCATCCCGGCGGAGTGCACCGCCCCGGCGGCGTCCGCCAGCCCGGGGGCGTGCGGGAGCCCGACGATATGAGGCATCCCCGCGCCGGCCGCGTCCGCCAGTCCGGCCGGGTCGGACACCCCTGCGGCGTCGGCCGCCCCGGGGGCGTGGGGCAGCCCCGCGACGCCGGGGGCGTCCGGCAGGCCGGCCGGGGTCGCCGGTGCGGCGGCGTGCGGGGGCCCGGCGGGGTTGGCGGGCGCGGGTGCCTGGGCTGGGGCGTGGGTCGTGTCGGGCGGCGGCGGGGTGGCGTGGGTGTGGGTCTGGCCGGTGGAGAAGGCTGCGTGCAGGGCGGCCTGGAGCGTCAGCAGGGCCGTCGTGATGCCCAGGGGGCCGCGGCGGCGGCCGGTGGCCGTCCAGGCGAGTGTGGCGGTGGCGGCGAAGGCGCCGAGGAGCCAGGGCAGGGGGATGTCCGTGCCCGACATGTGGGCGTGCCCCACCGCGGCCAGCGCCACGCACACCGCCGCGAACATCGCGGCGCGCGGGGCGCGCATCGGCACGCGTGGGCGGGATTCAGACATGTCCCGGTCATGCTCTCACGGGGCCCGGCGCCGTACGCGTCAGGGCCGTATCCGATCATGGACGGGTGAATCCACTGCCATGGTCATGGTCGCCGCTCCCCCTGGGGCCGCTGGGCGCGCTCTACACCGGCGGGGTCCAGCTCGGGGCCCACGCCCTGGAGCGGCTGGCCCCGGCCGAGCGGGAGCGGATGCTGCGCGACTGGTCGACCAACGTCGACAACCTCGACGGCGGCCGCTGGGAGACCCTGCTGAGCAGCGCGCTCGTCGTCGAGGAGCCGATGCCGCTGCCGTACGCCCTGCTGCTGGTCGCGGTGCTGGGCTACGCGGAGTACGCGTACGGGGCCTGGTGGACGGCCGCGGTGTTCCTCTTCGGGCACGCCTCGGCGACGCTCCTCGTCTACGGGGTGCTGCGCCGCACGGCCGACCGCGAGACCCGCCGGGCCCTGGACGTCGGTACGAGCTACGGGTTCAACGCCGTCCTCGGCGCCCTGACCTCGGCGCTGCCCCGCGGGGCGGTCCGCACGACGGCCCGGGCCGGGCTGCTGGCGCTCGCCGTGCGGCCGGTGCTGCGGCGCGAGCGGACCTTCACCGACGCCGGCCACCTCGTGGCGCTGGGCCTCGGGATCGGGGTCTCATGCGCCGTCGATTATCTTTCCGGATCAAACCGTCGCAAAATCGCTCATATCTAAGCGGTGGCGTGACAGCGGCCGCCACCGCTGCACGACCACGCCTGACACGAGTCACCTCACCCCGCACGGACGGGCCGGCCGCCCGCACCGCGCGCAGAAGCTGGAGCCGCCACGATGACCGTCACGTCCTCCATCACCGTCGCCAACCTCCGCGACCTCGGCGGCACTCCGCTCCCCGGAGGCCGCACCGTCCGCTCCGGCCTGCTCCTGCGCTCCGGCGCCCTCGACCGGCTCGACCTCGACGCCGACCCGGCGGTGGCCGCGCTGGGTCTGCGCACGGTCATCGACCTGCGCAGCGAGGCCGAGCGGGCCGACCACCCGGACCGGATACCGGACGGCGTCCGCCTGCTCGTGCGCGACGTCCTCGCGGACAAGATCAACAACGGCCGGATGCCCGCCGCCACCCAGCTCAAGGACCTCCTCGCCGACCCGGCGGTGGCCGAGGAGCACCTGGGCGGGGGCAAGGCGCAGGCCCTGTTCGGCACGGTCTACCGGTCCTTCGTCAGCACCGGCTCCGCGCACGCCGCGTACCGGACGCTGCTCACCGAGGCAGCCGACCCGCAGGCGGGCCCGCTGCTCTTCCACTGCACGGCCGGCAAGGACCGTACGGGCTGGGGCGCGACGGTGCTGCTGTCGCTGCTCGGCGCCGACGAGGACACCCTGATGGCCGAGTACCTGTCGGTGAACCCGGCGGTGAAGGCCGCCTTCGCCCCAATGATCGAGGGCTTCACCGGCGCCGGCGGGGACCCGGACATCGCGCTGGCGCTGATCGGCGTGTTCCCCTCTTACCTGGAAGCGGGCCTGGACGAGGTCTACCTGCGCTTCGGCTCGATGGAGAAGTACGTCCGCGAGGGCCTGAACGTCCCGGACGAGACCGTCGAGGCGCTGCGCGCCCGGCTCATCGCCTGACCGGCCGATCCGGCCCGACGTCACGCCCGGCGTGCCCGAATCATCCGAACGTGTGCGCTGATGCGGGTGACCATCCCATGATTCGCTCGTTCTGCTGAACGTGACTGCGCCGGATACCGCCACCCGCCCCCTGCCCCCCGACGTCGAGCAGGCCGAGGCCGCCATCGTCGAGCACTACCCGCGGCTGGTGCGGCTCGCCTACCTGGTGCTGCCGCCCTCCCTCGGCCGCAACCGGCGGGTGCTCACCGCCCATTCGCTGACCCAGCGCGCGCTGCCGCGCGGGCGGCGGGCCGCCGACGCCGCAGGGGTGCAGGGCGGGGTGCCGGCGCAGCGGGGCGGGCTGGGCGGGCCCGAGTCCGGGTACGCGTACGTACGGCTGCGCGTGCTGCGGTCCGCCCTGGAGGCGGGGGTCCCGCTGACGTTCAGGGCGCTTCCGCTGCGCGGGCAGCTTCCGGCGCTGCTCCCGCAGGTGTGGGGGCTGCGGCTGTTCCCTCGGGCGGGCGGGGCCGAGGAACTGGCACTGGACCAGTGGCTGGCCACGCTGAACGGCCCGGGCCGGGCGGCGTGCGTGCTGCGGGCGCTGGAGGGGCTGGCGGAGCCGGACGTGCTGCGGGTGCTCGCCGAGGCCGGGGTGGCCGACCCGGCGGCCGCGGTCGCGGAGTCCGGGGATCCGGCGCACGACGACCTGTTCTCCTCCCCCGAGTTCGACCCGTGCGTGCTCCAGGCCCGGCCCACCGACCTGCTGCGCCGCCGCCGCTTCGCGCGGGCGGCCGTGGCCGGGGCGGCCGCGCTCGCGGTGTGCGGGGCGCTGCTGGCGCTGCCGGGCGGCGGCTGGGGGACGGACGGGCCGGCCGCCCCGCCGTACGCGCGCAACGCGGCGGCGGAGCAGGCCCTGGATCCCGCGCAGCTGGTGCGGGCCACGCCGGCGGCGTGGCGGACGTCCTCCCGTACGGACTACTCCACCTGGCCGGCGCGCGGCGACCGGGCCGGGGACACCGAGCTGCTGCGGCGGGCGCTGGCCGTGTGGGCCCGCCCCGGCAAGGCGGTGGTGGTCTCGGCCACCCCCGGCACCCCCGCGGGGCCGCCGATGGGGCCGCCGCAGCTGCTGTTCGCGGGGGCCGTCGACCAGGCGGTGGTGGTGCTGCTGTACGACGGGCTGCGCGTGGTGCGCTACGCCGAGCCGCGCAACGGGACGGCCGGCGCCGCGCTCGACTTCGCGCGGACGGACGGGGCGACGGCGGACACCGCGACCGCCCTGGTGCTCAGCCGGGTCGACGGCAACGTCCGCTATCTGACGGCCCCCTGGGTGACCGGGGCCGCCCTGCGCGACCTGCTCAAGCCCGGCGAGCAGCCGGCCGCGCTGAAGCTCACCCCGGACGGGCTCACCCCGCCGGTGCTGGGTCCTGCGGCGAACGGCGAGTGCACCGGCTGGAACGCGCTGGCCCTGACGGGCGACGGCGCGACCCGGCTGGTCACCGACCTGGGCGAGCTGACCCCGGCCCGGCTGACGTCGGGCGCGCCGGGTGCCGCTCGGGACGTGACGGAGGCGGCGGAGCTCGGCGAGTGGTCGAAGACGGCGTGCCTGCTGCCGTCGGTGCGGTCGCACGGGGTGCGGTCCGTCAACGCGTGGACGTACGCGAAGCAGCCGCTGCCGGAGGGCGACGGGGCGGCGACCTGGCTGTGCAGCCGGGCGGAGACCTGGCAGGGCGCGGCCGACCGGGTGCAGGTCCAGTTCCTGGCGCCGGGGGCGGCGCTGGCCGCGCAGGCGGCCAAGGCGGAGGGCTCGGCGGCGTGCGGGACGCGGGAGCCGCGGGTGCTGGCCGGGGTGCTGTGGAAGTCCCGGGCGGGGCAGTGGTACGTCCTGGCGGCGGGAAGCGCACAGTTCACCTCGCTGACGGCGACGGGCGGCGGGGTGAACGGCAGCGCGAACGGGAACCGGCTGGCGGTGAAGGCGCCGGAGGGGGCGCAGGTGGATCTGTCGGGGCGGCTGACGGATGGGAGCCGAGCCGGGGCGCTCCGCTAGGTTTCGGGGGGCCTCGGGGCCTCGGGGGCGCGGCTGGGTGTTCGGCTGCGGGCCGGGGGTGGCTGGGCGCGCAGTTCCCCGCGCCCCTGAGGGGGCAGCCGCCGGGTGTTGGGTGCGGGTGGTTCGTGGCTGAGCGCGCAGTTCCCCGCGCCCCTGGGGGGTGCGCCGTCGTGTGTCGGGTGCGGATTTTCGGGGTGCCGGGGGGTTTCCCTGCGTCTTACCCCTCAGTACATTGACGCCATGTCTAATACGCCGCTCGCGCCCGCCTCCGTGGCGTCGGAACACATAGACCTCCAGGCGCGGAACGTCTCCTTCTCCTGGGACGACACCCCGCTGCACTGGCTGCCCGGCGAGCCCTTCGCCGGGCACACCATCAACGTGCTGCACCTGCTGCTGCCCGCCGGTGAGCGGTGGTTCGTGCACGTCTACAAGCAGGTGCTCCCGTACATCACGGACGAGCGGCTGCGGGCGGACGTCGTCGGGTTCATCGGGCAGGAGGCCATGCACGCCGCCGCGCACGACGACGTGCTCCCCCACCTCAAGCGCCTCGGCCTGGACCCGACCCCCTACACCGCGCAGGTCGACTGGCTCTTCGAGAAGCTCCTCGGCGACCGCACCCTGCCGCCCGGCCGGGCCCGGAAGTGGTGGCTGATGGAGCGCGTCGCGATGATCGCGGCCATCGAGCACTACACGGCGTTCCTCGGCAACTGGGTGCTCAACGCGGAGGAGCTGGACCGGCGGGGCGCCGACCCGATGATGCTGGACCTGCTGCGCTGGCACGGCGCCGAGGAGGTCGAGCACCGCTCGGTGGCCTTCGACCTGTTCATGCACGTGGACGGCAACTACCGCCGCCGGGCCCGGACCTGGGCCACCGCCTTCGCCGCCCTGGTGTTCCTGTGGCAGCGCGGCGCCCGCTTCTTCCTGGAGAACGACCCCCAGCTGCCCGGCGCCAAGGCCTCCCTCGGCCAGTTCCACCGCGCGGGGCGGAAGGGGCTCCTGCCCTCCACCGGGGCGATGGTGAGGTCCGTTCCGACCTACCTCTCCCGGACCTACCACCCCTCCCAGGAGGGCTCCACCGCCCAGGCACAGGCCTACCTGGCCTCCTCCCCCGGTGCGAACGGCGGGGTGCGGCCGTGAGGCGGGCCCTGGCCGTCACGGCGGTGGCGGGGGCCGCCGTCCTGACCCGGCGCGCGCTGCGCAAGCGGATAGGCCGCTCCCCCCTGTGGCCGCTCCCGGCCCTGGAGACCCCGATATCGGGCCACTCCCCGCGCCGCTGGCTGCGCACCCTGATCGTCTCGCGGACGGAGCCGGCCGAGGGCGTGCTGCGGCTGGTGCTGGAGTCGGACGAGCTGCCGTCCTGGACCCCGGGCGCGCACGTGGACGTACGGCTCCCCTCGGGGCTGGTGCGGCAGTACTCGCTGTGCGGGGACCCGGCCGAGCCCGGCCGCTACACGATCGCGGTCCGGCTGGTCGAGGACGGGCGGGGCGGCTCGCGCGAGGCGCACGCCCAGCTGGTGGAGGGGGCGGAACTGGAGGTGCGGGCGCCGCGCAACCGGTTCGAGCTGCTGCCCGCCCCCTCGTACGCCTTCGTCGCGGGCGGCATCGGGATCACCCCGGTCCTGCCCATGCTCCGCGCGGCGACGGCGGCGGGCGCCGACTGGACCCTGCTGTACGGGGGGCGTTCGCGCGCCTCGATGCCGTTCCTGCCCGAACTCGCCGCGTACGGGGACCGGGTGACGGTCGTCCCGCAGGACGAGGCGGGCCTGCCCGACCTGGCCCCGCTGGCCGGGATCCGGCCGGGCACCCTGGTGTACTGCTGCGGCCCGGACCCGCTGATGGACGCGGTCAAGGAAGCGGCCCCCGACCCGTCGGCCGTGCACCTGGAACGGTTCGGTGCGGCGGCGACCGGCCCGGCGAAGGCCTTCACCGTCGAACTCGCCCGCACGGGCGGCACGGTCGAGGTCGCGGCCGACGAGTCCGCCCTGAGCGCGGTGCGCCGGGCCCTGCCCGACACCCCGTACTCCTGCGAGCAGGGCTTCTGCGGGACCTGCCGGCACCGGGTGCTGGCGGGCACCGTCGACCACCGCGACGAGCTCCTGACCGACGAGGAGCGCGCGGACTCGATGCTGCTGTGCGTCTCCCGCGCCGCCTCGGACCGGCTGACGCTGGACCTCTGAACAAGTGGCCCGCCCGCCCTCGAAGTAGGGTGTCGGCATGACGACCGGGGTACGACGCAGGATGGGTGTCGAGGAGCGGCGGCAGCAGCTGATCGGGGTTGCCCTGGAGCTGTTCAGCCACCGCTCCCCCGACGATGTGTCGATCGACGAGATCGCGGCGGCGGCCGGCATATCCCGGCCGCTGGTCTACCACTACTTCCCGGGCAAGCTGAGCCTGTACGAGGCCGCGCTGCGGCGGGCCGCCGACGAGCTGGCCGAGCGGTTCGTCGAACCGCACGACGGTCCGCTCGGGGCCCGCCTGCTGCGGGTGATGGGCCGGTACTTCGCGTTCGTCGACGAACACGGGCCGGGCTTCTCGGCGTTGCTGCGCGGCGGACCGGCGGCGGGCAGCAGCCGGGCCAACGCGATGATCGACGAGGTGCGGCAGGCCGCGTACGAGCAGATCCTGCTGCACATCGGCGTGGAGCAGCCCCCGGCCCGGCTGGAGCTGGTGGTGCGGTCCTGGGTGTCGCTCGCGGAGTCGACGGCGCTGCTGTGGCTGGACGGGCGGCGGATCCCGCGGGCCGAGCTGGAGCTGCAGCTGGTGCACGACTTCGCCGCGCTGGCCGCCGTGAGCGCGGCGTACGACGCGGAGATGGCGGGGATCCTCGTACGGATCCTGGCGGGCGAACCGGCCGACGGGCCGTTCGGGGAGCTGGTCGGACGGCTGGCGGCACTGGTGCCGGCGCCGCGCGAGGGCGAACGGGACTAGGCCGTGATCGGGCCGAGGTAGGTGCCGCCGGAGGCGTCGATGGTCTGGCCGGTCACCCAGCGCCCCTGCGGGCCCGCCAGGAAGCCCACCACGTCCGCGATGTCTTCCGGTACGCCGATCCGGCCGAGCGCGGTGATCGACTCCAGTCCGGCCATCGCCTCGGGAGCGCCGGTCCACCCGGCGGTCATGTCGGTCAGCACCACCCCGGCCTGGACCGTGTTCACGGTGATGCCGCGCCGGCCCAGCTCGTTGGCCAGCGACGGGCCCAGGGCAGCAAGCGCCGCCTTGGTGACGGTGTAGCCGATCTGGAGGGAGTTCGCGATCCGGGTGGCCGCCGAGCCCATGTTGACGATCCGTCCGCCGTCCCGCAGCAACGGCAACGCCCGCTGGACCACGAAGATCGGCGTGCTCACGTTGACTGCCACGAGCCGCTCGAACTCCTCCTCGGTGAGCTGACCGATCGAGCTGACCGAGTGGATGCCCGCGTTGTTGACCAGGATGTCCAGGCCGTCCGCGGAGTGGTCCGCGAGCCCGGCGGTGAGCCCCTCGAACAGCCGGTCCACCGCACCGCTCTCGCCGAACCTGGCCTCCACCGCGAACGCCCGGCCACCGGCCCCGGCGATCAGCGCCACGGTCTCCGCGGCCGCCGCGTGGTTGCCGCCGTAGTGGACCGCGACCAGGGCCCCCTCGGCGGCCAGCCGCAGCGCGACCGCACGCCCGATCCCGCGCGAGCCGCCCGTCACCAGTGCGGTCCTGCCGTCCAGTTCCCCCACGATCACCACTCCCCCCGTGTTGCCCGGCCGGACCCGCGACCGGTCCCGAGCAGATCCGAAGTCCGCACTGTATGTGAAGACCGACGACGAGATCATCGGATCGGCTCGTCTGGTCGGGGCGGGGCGTGGGGGCGGGTGGGAACCAGCCGTGCTGCTGGCGATAATGCCCGCGTGATCATTGACGACGGGATCGTGTTCCGGGCGGCCGAGGAGAAGGACGCCGGAATCCTGGTGAAGCTGTACGACCAGGCCGCCCGGTGGATGCGCAAGCAGGGCATCGACCAGTGGAAGCCGGGCGAGAAGGACGCCGCGCACTTCCGCGCGAAGATGCGCGACGGGGAGGTGTGGCTCGCCGCGGACCCCGACGGGCAGGTGGCCGGGGCGTACGAGCTGTGGTGGTCCGACGAGGAGGCCTGGGGGGTCCAGCCGCCGGTCGCGGGCTATGTGCACCGGCTGATGGTGGACCGTGAGACGGCCGCTCCGGGGACGGGCCTGCGGATCCTGGAGCACGCCGAGAGGCGGATCGCCCGTACGGGCCGGGAGCGGGCGCGGCTGGACTGCGTGTCCACGAACCCGCGGCTGCTGGCGTACTACCGGGGCGCGGGCTACCGGGTGGTGGGCGAGTTCCCGTCGAAGCAGGGTACGGACGGCCGGGTGTACGGGGTGATCCTGCTGGAGCGGCGCCTCGACGTCTGAGGGGCCGCCGTCGACGGCACGGCGCGGGGCCGGGGCGCAAGCCCGCCGTGCGCGCCATGCCGGGGCGGCTCTCGGCCGTCCGCGCCGGGACCGGTTGCCGGGGTTCTCGGCCCGCCGGTACTGATGGTCTCGACCAGTCGGTACCAGGAGGGGAACACCATGAGGAAGTCCATGAGCAGGTCCACGGGCGCCGTCTTGGGGCTGGCGCTGGCGGGCGTGCTGGGGGCCGCGGGGGCGGCCGGGGCCCAGGCGCGGCCGTCGGCGCCGGCCGGGGGCGGTGCGGTGGCCGCGGCTCCGGCTTCGGTGGTCGCCGAGGTCCAGGCGGCGGCCGCCCGGCAGCACGCGCTGGCGCCGGCGGCGCGGGTGGTCTGCTACGCGGCCCACGTGCAGGACATCGGCTGGCAGTCGGCGGTGTGCGACGGCGCCGTGGCCGGCACCACCGGGCAGGGCCGCCGGATGGAGGCCGTGACCGTCGCGACCAGCGGGACGGGCGGGATCTGTGCCAACGCCCACCTGGCCGACATCGGCTGGCAGGGCTGGCGTTGCGCCGCCGACGGCAAGGCGGTGACGGTGGGCACCACCGGGGAGTCCCGGCGGATGGAGGCGCTGGGCCTCCAGGTCGGCAGCGGCGGTGTGACGGCGCAGGCGCACGTGGCGGAGTACGGCTGGCTGAGCGCGGCCGGCGGGAACCCCGTGTACGTGGGCACGACCGGGCAGTCCCGGCGGATGGAAGCCGTCCGTATCTGGGTCTGAGTCTGAGTCTGAGTCTGAGTCTGAGGGAGAACGCGCCGAGGGGGAGGTACCGGACCGCGGCCGGTACCTCCCCCTCGGGGTGTGCGTCAGGAGCGCTTGAACACCGCGACCGTGCGCGCCGGGGTGGTGAACTCCCCCGTCGCCCGGTCGTACGCGGACGCCTTGACCGCCGGGTCGGAGCCGCCCGCCTGGCGCGGGTGCAGGGCGTAGCCGGTGCCGGCGAGGGCGGGGACGCGCTGGGCCTGGGCGGTGGGGGTGGCGTTGAAGACCACGACCAGGTCGCCGAGGACCATGGTGAGGACGCCCGGGGTCTCGTCCCGGCCCGAGAGCGGGAAGGACAGCCGTTCCTGGACCGCTTCGGCCGTGGTGAGGGCGAAGGCGGGTTCGGTCGTACGGATCTTCAGCAGGTCGCGGTAGGCGGCCGAGGTTCCGTCGATCTCCGCGCAGCCGGGCGCCGGGCCGGTGAGCAGCGGCTTGGCGTAGGGCCACTTGGCGCGGTTGTCGGCGGCGGGCGGCAGGCCCCGGCCGAAGCCGTTGCCGTCGCGGCAGTCCCAGTGCAGGGCGTTGAACCAGTCGCCGCTGTCGAAGGAGTTGCGGTCCAGGGACTTCGAGCGGAGCAGGTCGCTGCCCGCCTGGGAGAGGGCCGGGCCCTGGGAGAGGGCGGCCGTGGCCAGGGCGAGGACCTGCATGCGGGCCCGGTCGGCGGTGGGGGTGCCGGCGGGGAGCTTGTAGGTCAGGGCGTCGTACAGGGACTCGTTGTCGTGGGCGTCGGCGTAGGCGAGGGCGTCGCCGGGGGCGGCCGCGTAGCCGGCCGGGGCGCCGTTGTAGTCGAGCTCGGATCCCTTGGTCCGGCGGCCGGTGGAGTCGGTGAAGGCGTACGAGGCCAGGTTGCCGGACAGGCCGACCTTGAGCAGGTCCTGGTCGTGCAGCAGGCGGGCGCGCTGCTCGGTGGGGGTGCCGTTGGCCGGGGAGCCGTTCGGGTCGGTGAACAGGCCGGTGGCGAAGCCCTGGACGCGCGGGTCCTCGTCGAAGGGGCCGCCGCCCCGGACGGCGTCGCGGGCCCGGTCGGAGAAGGTGGCGATGCCGGTGCCGGCCATGTTCTTCTGGGTGGCCTGGACGAAGCGGGCGTCGTCGGCGACCTCGCCGAAGTTCCAGCCCTCCCCGTAGAGGACGATCTTCTTCCCGTCGACCCCGTCCTTGGCGGGGGTCAGCTCGTCGAGGGCCTTGCGGACGGCGAGGATGTTGGCCTTCGGGTGGTGTCCCATCAGGTCGAAGCGGAAGCCGTCGACCTTGTACTGCTTGGCCCAGGTGACGACGGAGTCCACGACGAGGCGGCCCATCATGGCGTTCTCGGGCGCGGTGTTGGAGCAGCAGGTGGAGGTGGCGACGCTGCCGTCGGCGAGGAGGCGCTGGTAGTAGCCGGGGACGATCCGGTCGAGGACGGACTGGTCGGCCTGCCCGGAGGCGACGGTGTGGTTGTAGACCACGTCCATCACGGTGCGCAGGCCCGCCCCGTTGAGGGACTGGACCATCCTGCGGAACTCCACGGTGCGGGCGGTGCCGTTCGGGTCGCCGGCGTACGAGCCCTCCGGGACGGTGTAGTGCAGCGGGTCGTAGCCCCAGTTGAAGCCGTCCTTCGCGGCGGCGGCCGCCACGCAGGCCTGCTGGGACTCGGAGTCGGGGGCGTAGACCTTCAGGTCGCAGGCGGGTGCGGTGCGGTCCTTCGGGTTCTCCGGGACGCTGCCGAAGTCGAAGGCCGGGAGCAGGTGGACGTACGAGGTGCCGGAGGCGGCCAGTTCGCGCAGGTGGCGCATGCCGGCGGAGTCGGTGTCGGTGAAGGCCAGGTACTGGCCGGGGTGCCTGCTGGTGGCGTCCGCGATGGAGAAGTCGCGGATGTGCAGCTCCTGGATCTGGGCGCTCGCGAAGGGGACGGGGGCGGGCTTGCGCAGGTCCTTCCAGCCGGGCGGGGCGAGCTTGGGGTCGGCCAGGTCGACGGCCAGGCTGTACGTGGAGTCGGTGGTCAGGGCGGTGGAGTAGGGGTCGGTGACGAGGTTGCGGACGATCTGGCGGGTGCTGGGCGCCCAGACGGTGACGGCGTAGCGGTAGGGCTTGCCGGTCCAGGAGCGTTCGCCGCGCACCGACCACACGCCGGTGGTGTCGTCGCGGCGCATGGGGACGGTGCGGCCGTCGAGTTCGAGGGCGACCTGCTGGGCGGTGGGGGCCCAGACGGAGAGGGTGGGGCGGCCGTCCTTGAAGACGGGGCCGAGGGGGGTGGCGGCGGCGTTCGCGGCGTAGAGGTCGTCGAGGACGCCGGCGAGCTGGACGCCGGTGGCGGCGAGGACGGCCCCGTTGGCGGCGCGGGCACTGGCGACGAGCTGGCCGCGCAGGGCCTCGCGGACCCGGTCGCGGTCGCGGGGGTCGACGGTGAAGGCGGTGTACGAGGCCAGGTGCGGGAACTTCTGCTTCTGGACCGGGGTGAGGGCGGAGCGGGTGAGGCGCAGCCACTGGGCGCCGGATTCGTGCAGGACGCCGCCGTCGGCGGTGATCCGGCCGTCGCGTGAGGCGAGGAGCTGGACGGAGGCGGCGGTGCCGGGGGCGTTCCAGGCGAGGGTGTCGCGGTCGATCCAGACGGCCTGGGCCTTGGTGAGGTCGAGGGCGGCGCCGGAGCCGGCGGGCTGCGGGAGGAGGTACTTCTCGCGGCCGCCGAGCATCCACACCTCGTGGCCGGTGGCCTTGAGGTCGAGGGACTGGTCGGCGGGGAGGTCCTTCTCGTCGCCCTTGTGGAGGATGTAGTTCAGGCTGGTCGCGCCGGGGGCGAGGGGGACCTCGTAGACCGCGCCGTAGGAGTCGGTGCGGGTGGGGAGCAGGGGCTTGGACCAGTCGGTGGGGGTGGCGGCGCCGGTCCACACGTGCAGGCCCCAGCCGTCGTAGGCGCCGTCGGGGCGGCTGTAGTGGAGGACGGCCTTGGCCTGGTCCTGGGGCGGGTAGGCGGGGCGGTCGGTGCGGGCGGGTTCCTTGCCCTGCTCCAGCCAGACCTCGCCGGTGCGGGTCAGGTCCAGGGTGCGGTCGGCCGCGACGTCCTTGGTGCCGTCCTTGTCGATGACGAGGTAGCCGAGGGTGGCGGCGCCGGGCTTGAGCCGGACGTAGGCGAAGGCGCCGTAGGCGTCGCGGCCGGTGAAGGGGTGTCCCTCCGGCCAGGGCGTGGCCTCCCCGTCGGCGAGGTCGCCCCATGCGTAGAGGCGCCAGTCGGTGTAGTTCCCGTCGGGGCGGTTGTAGTGGACGACGGCGTAGTCGCGCTGGGTGGCGGTGGGGGGCGTGGGCGGCGGGGTCTGTCCGGCGGTGGTGGCGGCGAGGGCGGAGGCGGTGCGGCCGGTCGCGTCGACGGCGACGGCCTTGTAGCGCAGGGGGGTGCCGGCGGGGGTGGTGGCCGCGATGGGCTGGGTGACCTTGTAGGGGGCGTGGTCGGCGGAGCCGAGGACCTTCCAGGGGCCGGTGCCGGTCTGGGCGGCGAAGACGACCCGGGTCAGGGCGCCGGGGCCGGCGCCCGGCGTGACGTCGGCGGAGAGCTCGACGGTGCCGGTGGCGCCGGGGGCCGGCGGCTTGAGGGTGAGGGCGGGCCCGGTGGTGGGGGCGGGGAGGGGGGCGGTGGCCTGGAGGACGGTGGTGGCGAGGGCGGGGACGGTGACGGTGAGCTTTCCGTCCGGGGAGGCGGTGGTCAGGCCGGTGGCGTAGACCGTGTTGGGGTCGGTGCCGGTGGGGCTGCCGTGGAGGGTGCGGTACCGGGCGCCGGCGGGGGCGTCGAGCTGCACGGTCTTCGGTTCGGTGCCGTTGTTGGCGGCGACCAGGTACTCGGTGCGGGTCTTGGCGTCGGTGCGGGCGAAGGCGTAGACGCTGCCGTCGGAGAGGCGTTCGCTCTGGATGCCGTCGCGCAGGGCCGGGTGGTCCTTGACCAGCTTCGAGAGAGCACCGATCTGCCGGTAGAGCGGGTGCTGCGGGTCGTAGGCGTCGCCGGCGTGGGTGCGGGCGGTGCCGAGCTGGTCGTCGTCGAGGTAGTCGGCGACGCGGGTGGCGAAGAGGGGCTGGCGGGCGTCCTTGTCGCCGCCGGCGCCGGTGAAGCCCTGCTCGTCGCCGGAGTAGATGACCGGGTTGCCCCGGGAGAGGAACATCAGCTCGTTGGCGAGCCGGTAGCGGTCCAGCAGTTCGGGCTCGCCGGCGCCGGGCCGGTCCTGCTTCAGGAAGCCTCCGAAGCGGCCCATGTCGTGGTTGCCGAGGAAGGTGACCTGCTCGTAGGCGTTGGCCTTGTCGGTGGTGTACCGGTAGTCGTCGCCGAGGACGGCGGCGAGGCGGCCGGCGGGCGCGCCCTGGGAGGCGTACGCGCGGATCGCGTCCTGGAGCGGGAAGTCGAGGGTGGCGTCGAGGCGGCCGCGGGTCACGTACGGGGAGGTGGCGGCGGTGTCGGCGGAGTAGACCTCGCCGAACATGAAGAAGTCCTTGCGGCCGCGCCTGGCCGCGTACGCGTCGAGGGCGGTGGCCCACTGGGTCCAGAAGTCCATGTCGACGTGCTTGACGGTGTCGATGCGGAAGCCGTCGACGGCGAAGTCCTGGACCCACTTCTCGTAGATCTTCTCCATTCCGCTGACGACCTCGGGGCGCTCGGTCCAGAGGTCGTCGAGGCCGAAGAAGTCGCCCTGGTCGGAGGATTCACCGGCGAAGGTGGAGTCGCCCCGGTTGTGGTACATCGACGGGTCGTTGAGCCAGGCCGGGGACTTGAGGTTCTTCTTCGCGTCGGGGACGAACGGGGTGCGGGGGAAGGTGCGGGCGGCGTCGACCGCCGGGAACTTCTTCCCGCCGTCCGAGTAGGCGGCGTCGTCGAAGGGGACGCCGTCCTTGGTGAGGTAGGGGAAGGCACCCTTGGAGAGGTAGTCGTGGGACCCCTCGCGGTAGTCCACGACGTCGGCGGTGTGGTTGGTGATGACGTCGAAGAAGACCTTCATCCCCTTCCCGTGCGCCTTGTCGATGAGGCGGGCGAGGTCGGCGTTGGTGCCGAAGTGCGGGTCGACCTGGGTGAAGTCGGTGATCCAGTAGCCGTGGTAGCCGGCGGAGACGTCGTCGCCCTTGCCTTGCACGGGCTGGTTCTTGAAGATCGGCGCCAGCCAGATGGCGGTGGTGCCGAGCCCCTTGATGTAGTCGAGCCGGTCGGTGATCCCCTTGAGGTCCCCGCCCTGGTAGAAGCCCTTGTCCGTCGGGTCCAGGCCGGTCTGCAGCCGGGTGCCGGTGAGTCCGCCGGTGTCGTTGCGCGGGTCGCCGTTCGCGAAGCGGTCCGGGAGCACGAAGTAGAACTGCTCGCGGGTCAGGTCGTGGCGGGCGGGCTCGGCGGCGAGCTTCGCGTCCGAGGGCGGGGCCGGCGGGGTGGCCGCGGCCGCGCCGTGGGGCAGGGCTGGCAGGACGGTCGCGGCCAGGGTGGCGGCGACGATCCCCGCTGCGGGGCGTATCAAGGGGTCTCTCCTCGGGAGGTGAGGGCCGCCCGGCGTGGCAGGGTCAGGAGTGCCGGGCGGCCCTGGTCGGTGGGGCGCGGGGTCAGTTGCGCCAGGTGTCGGTCAGGGTGACCTTGCCGTTGGCCGGGACGGTGGCGGAGCGGTTGGCGCCGCTCTCCCAGGTGACGTTCCCGGAGGCGTCCTTGCGGACGTACTTGTAGGCGAACGTGGTCCCGGCGGGGAGGGTGACGTCGAGCTTCCAGACGGGGTAGGAGGCCGGGTCGAGCTTGAGGGCCGCGTCCGTGTTCCAGGTGCCGAGCTCGGGGCGGTCGCCGCTGACGTAGACGTTCTGGCCGGGGACGGTGGTGGCGGTGACGGCGAAGGAGGCCCCGGCCGTGGTGGCGGGGGACGTCCCGCTGCCGGTGCAGGTACGGGCGTTGACGTGCAGGGCCAGGGCGGTCTGGGGGGTGAGGGTGGCGGTGAACCGGCCGGCGGTGTCCACGGTCACGCTGCGGCCGCTCTGCACGTCGCAGTAGGCCCCGGCGGGGAGGGAGGTCTGGAAGGTGCGGGTGAGGGTCGAGCCCTCGTGGTTGAGGGCCACGTACGCCTTGGCGCCGCGGCCGAAGGCGACCTGGTTGCCGCCGTTGTCCCACCAGTCGGTGACGCCCTGGCCGCGGGCGGTGTTGCGGAGGGCCACCATGGAGGAGATCTCCGGCCAGGCGTGCTGGCACTTCCAGCCGTCGGTGTAGCAGGCGTTGACCGTGCCGCCGTTGGGCGGGCCGGCGTCCTTGTCGGTCCACTCGTATCCGGAGTGCACGTCCGGGGAGCCGTAGGGCCAGGCCAGCATGAACACGCTGGCGAGGGTGTAGTTCGCCCCGTCCTTGTAGTTGAGGGTGTCGCCGCCGCGTTCGGTGTCGTGGTTGTCGACGAAGACCGCGGACTGGGCGGAGGGCATGTACCCCCAGCCCTCGCCGAAGTTCTTGAGGTAGGCGAGCTTCTCGCCCTGGAAGACCCGCTTCAGGTCCCGGGCGTAACGGAACTCCTGCACGTCCCCGTTGCCGAGGTACTCGCTGGGCTGCACGGCCTCGCCGGCCCCGCTGATCGCTTCCTGCTTCCAGTAGGCGGAGGGGTTGGTCAGGCGGGACTTGATGTTGGCGAGGTCGGCGGCCGGCATGTGCTTGGCCGCGTCGATCCGGAAGCCGTCGACGCCGAGGGAGAGGAGGTCGTTGAGGTAGGCGGCGATACGGCCGCGCACGTGCTCCTCGCCGGTGTCCAGGTCGGCGAGCTGGACCAGTTCGCAGTTCTGGACGTTGGCGCGGTCCTGGTAGTTGGAGATCGTCGCCCGGCAGTCGTCCAGGTCGGCGCCGGAGTAGACGCCGGGGTAGTCGTACTTCGTATACGCGGACCCGCCGGTACCGACGCCGTCGCCCGCGGCCATGTGGTTGATGACGGAGTCGGCGACGACCTTGACCCCGGCGGCGTGGCAGGTGTCGACCATCCGCTGGAAGGCGGCCCGGTCCCCGAGCCGTCCGGCGATCTTGTAGCTGACGGGCTGGTACGAGGTCCACCACTGGGGTCCCTGGATGTGCTCCTGGGGAGGCGAGACCTGGACGTAGCCGTAGCCGGCGGGGCCGAGGCCGTCGGTGCAGGCCTTGGCCACGGAGTCGAAGCGCCACTCGAAGAGGACGGCGGTGACGTCCTTGTCGCCGGGCGGGGCGGCGGATGCGGGCGGGGCCTGAAGGGCGAGCGCGGAGGCGGCGAAGACGGCGGCCGCGAACGCGACTCTGCCGCTCCTCGCCCCTCTCTCGGATCGGGACATGCGGGGAACCTCCTGGCGGGAGAGGTGTGGGGGGTTGCAGGCGACCGTAGGGGGCGCCCCCGAGTGTTGCAAGACCTTGCGCAAGAGATTGCAGAATTGTTTCCGACATACCAGCCCAAGCCGCGTCACCGACCCCGCGCAGTGTCGTTTTTGCAGGTGAAGCCGACGGTCCAGGCGGCCTAGACCCGGCCCCGCCGCCGCCCCGGGCCGGGCCGCGCCCACTACACCCCGTCATGTGATCAAGCACCTGATGGCGCGCGGCCTGTCCGCCCTCGCCCTGACCGCCCTGCCCGTCCTCGCCCCCACCCCGGCCCACGGCGCCGCCCCGGCCGCGGCCGCTCCCCCCGCGGCCGCCCCGGCCCTCCACCGCCGGGTCTTCCCCGAACCCCCGGCCGTCGACATCGTCCGCACGGAACTGGACCGGCTCACCGTCGAGCCCCCGCACTCCATGGCCGGCTACAGCCGCGCCATGTTCCCGCACTGGGCGAAGCAGTACGGGGAGTGCGACACCCGCGAGGTCGTCCTCTCCCGTGACGGCCACGAGGTGACCCAGGACTCGGCCTGCCGCGCCATCACGGGCACCTGGTACAGCGAGTACGACGACAGGACCGTCGACTCGGCCTCCAAGATCGACATCGACCACATGGTCCCGCTGGCCAATGGCTGGCGCTCCGGCGCCGACACCTGGGACACGGCCAAGCGCAAGAGGTTCGCGAACGACCTGGACAACTCCCAGCTCATCGCGGTCTCCGCGACGTCCAACCGCTCGAAGGGCGACCAGGCCCCCGACCAGTGGGCCCCGCCCAACACCTTCTACTGGTGCACCTACTCCAGAGCCTGGACGCACATCAAGAGCCTGTACGGCCTCAGCATCACGGCGACCGAACGCACCAAGCTCATCGAGATGCTGAACACCTGCGACTGACCGGCATCCCCACCGGCGATACTCGAGCCCTGACGATCACCGGGGGGAATCGTGCTGGCCTGGGCCGTGCGGATATCGGGAGTGCTCGCGTTCACGGTGGCGGCGGTGCTCGCCGTGTGGGCGGTGGGGCTGGCGGACCGTGTGCCGCTGCCCGTGCCGGGGTCGGTGGGACTGGGCCGGCTGCTGGTCGGGCTGGTCTGGCTACGGGTCGTCGCACTCTGGGTGTGGTGGTCCGACGAGACGTACTGGTGGATGCCGCGGCGTTCGCGGGAGCCGGTTTCCCTGCGCAAGGGCCGGCCCGGGCTGCTGCGGCGGCTGGCGGCGTACGAATACGAGAGCGCGGCGTGGGTGTTCCTGCGGCAGTCCGCCGTATGGCTGCTGCTCGTGGTCGCCGTCGCGGGAATGGCCGGGCTCGGCCGGGCACACGGGTCACAGCAGGTCCAGTCACTGCTGCGAGCCGGAGCGGACCATTCGTCCGCCATGGTGACCGAGGTCTCCCACCTCCGGGAAGACCGCTCCGACGACGAGGTGAGGGGCTACTACGCCACGCTCGGGCTGACCCTGCCGGGAGGCGGAAAGGTGCGGGCGGAGAACGCCTACACACGCGACGAGCCGAAACCGGACGACCGGGTCCGGGTGCTCTGGGCGCCCACCGCACCGGAGTTGGGCGCCGTGCTGGAGCCGGGCGAACCGCTCGGCCGGTACCGGGAACGCGGGTGGGGGATCACCCTGCACGGGGTGGCGCCGGGGGCGTTCGGCCTGCTCCTCGTACTGGCCTGCATGCTGCCGGTGTCGGTGGCGGCGGAGGCCGAAAGCCTGCAGGAGCTGGCGTGGTCACCGCTCGCCCAGACGGCGCACGCCGCCGCCGTCACCGGGGTATTGGCGGGCGTGCTGCCCTACCTGTCCGGCGTCGGCGACGGCGTGTGGCTGGGCGCGGCCTGCGTCGGCCTGCTCGCCCTCTACATCGTGATGCCGATCCGGGCCCTCACGGCCTGAGGGCCCGGACCGGCAGGAGCGTCAGTTGACGTTGACGGCCTTCCAGGCGGCCGCCACCTGCTGGTACTCGACGCCCGTCGAGCCGTACAGGTCGGCCGTCGCCTTCAGGGTCGCCGTACGGGCGCCCGCGTAGTCGGTGGTCGACGTCATGTAGGTCGAGAGGGCCTTGTACCAGATCTTGTACGCCTTGGTCCGGCCGATGCCCGCGACGGTGGAGCTGTCGTACGTGGGCGAGTCGTACGCCACGCCGTTGACCGTCTTCGCCCCGCTGCCCTCGGAGAGCAGGTAGAAGAAGTGGTTGGCGACACCCGACGAGTTGTGGACGTCGAGCCGGCCCACCGTCTTGGACCAGTAGTCGGCGGAGGCGCCGTCCTTGCTGGGCTTGTCCATGTAGCGCAGCGGGGTGCCGTTGCCGCGGATGTCGATCTTCTCGCCGATGAGGTAGTCACCGGGGTCCGCAGCGTTGTTGGCGAAGAACTCCACCGAGGTGCCGAGGATGTCGCTGGTGGCCTCGTTCAGACCGCCGGACTCGCGGCTGTAGTTGAGCTTGGCCGTGGCGGCGGTCAGGCCGTGGCTCATCTCGTGGCCGGCGACGTCCAGGGAGGTCAGCGGCTTCTGGTTGTTCTGGCCGTCTCCGTAGGTCATGCAGAAGCAGCTGTCGGACCAGAAGGCGTTGACGTAGGCGTTGCCGTAGTGGACGCGGGAGTAGGCGGCCTTGCCGTCGCCGGCGATGCCGTTGCGGCCGAGCTCGGTCTTGTAGAAGTCCCAGGTGACCGCCGCACCGTAGTGGGCGTCGACGGCGGCGGTCTGGCGGTTCGACGGCGTGCCGTCGCCCCAGGTGTCGTCCGCGTCGGTGAAGAGGCTGCCCGTGCCGGAGGTGCCGCCGTTCAGGTCGTACGTCTTGTGGCCGCCGCGCGCCGTGTCGGTGAGGCTGAACGCCGACCCGCTCGGCGCGGTGCTGAGGGTCACGGAGCCGGAGTACTCGCTGTTGCCGACGCCGGTGTCGATGGCCTCGTACGCGTAGAGCTCGGCGCCGGTGGCGGCGTCGGTGATGACGTGCCGCTCGCTGGGGGTGCCGTCGGCCTGGGTGCCGGTGATGACGGCCTCGTAGGCGAAGACCGGCTTTCCGTCGGCGGCCCACACGACCTGCCGGGCTCCGGCGGGAGCCGCCTTCAGCGCGGAACGGGCCCCGGACGGGGCTATCTTCGCCTCGACGGCCTTGTCGGTCTTGCGGCTGCCGTCCTTCTTCTGGTGGACGACCAGGTCACCGCCGAGGACGGGCAGTCCGGCGTAGGTGCGCTCGTAACGGGTGTGGACGGTACCGTCCGCGTCCTTGACCACG
This sequence comes from Streptomyces sp. NPDC029216, assembly GCF_040648015.1. Taxonomy (NCBI): domain Bacteria; kingdom Bacillati; phylum Actinomycetota; class Actinomycetes; order Kitasatosporales; family Streptomycetaceae; genus Streptomyces; species Streptomyces sp. NPDC029216. The sequence goes on from NZ_JBEZWL010000014.1 coordinate 95,444, forward strand.
TCACGGGCCACGAGCCGCTCCTCGTTGGCCAGGCCGATGGCCCGCGCGGTGTCGGCCGCCGCGTTCTGCGCCTCGCCGATCGCCTGGGCACGCGCCCCGGCCGACAGCGTGAGGGCGGTGGCACCCGCCTCACGCTCGGCGGACGCACTGGCGGACCCGGTCTGCACCGCGATGGCGACCATGGCCGCCGAGGCGACGATCGCGGCGGTACGCAGCGTGCGGGGGGTGAAGGATGAGGACATGGGGGAAGCTCACTCCTTGGTAGCCGTGGGGGGACTGGCTGAGAGAGTGCCAGGAAGATGGCCGAAGTGACAGGTGCGCAACAAGAATTTGACCTGCCGTTATCCGATGAGCGGAGGACAGGGTCCGCTCACCGAACGAAAACGGTGCATTCCGCTTACCCGAAAAGGGAGTTACGCCGAGGCGGATACCGGCCCGCGCCATGGGTCAAGGCAGTCGAGACCGACCGCCTCCGCACCCCGCACCTCCCGCTGGTCCTCCGGGTCGCCGAAGTGCTCCGTGTCCGGAACCTGTCCGAGCTCACGGGTGACCAGTCCCTCCCCACGGACCTCTTCGCCGGCCCGGGACACGCCAGGTTCGCCGAGGTGCGCGAGGCCCTCAACTCCCTGAACCTCGGCAGCGCCCGCGAGGCGCCCCCGGTCGCCCACCTCACCGCTCGCCTGTCGCGCGCGTGGTCAGCCCGCCACTCGGCCCCCCATCACCGGGAGGTCGTGGGCGCGTTGCTGCCCGACCTGATCCGGGACGCTCAGGCCGCCGACGCCGTCAACCTCGAAACCCTCCGCTACCTGACCCCCCTCCTCCCCGACGCGAGCCCGGACGTACGGGCGGTCGCGGGCGCACTGACGGTCGAGGCGGGCCTGACGGCGGCCCGCCGCCGCGAAACCGGCACCGCATGGCGCTACTGGGACCAGGCCCGCCTCCTCACCGCGTAAGCCAGGGGGCACACACTGTGCCCCTGCCCGCCCACACCGACCCCTACCGTCGTCGCACAACCCGCTGACGACGGTAGGGAGTACCCCCGTGACCAGCCGCACCACCCACAGCTACGCCCGTGACGTGCTCGGTTTCGAGACCTCGGACCACTCCTCGACACGGGTGACGGTCATACACGCCCCAGACGGACCGCAGACGCCAAAACCCGGGCAGCGCGTAGCGATCTGCCGCGCCTGGCGGCCCCGGAGACCCCTCTGATCGTCCTGAGGTGCGGGTATCAGCCCGAGACGGGGGCCGGACGCCTAGCAAGGAGGAGCGCGTAGCGATCTGGCGCGCGGCTCGGCCCCGGACCGGCTGGATGGGCCCCGGATGCCCGGTCTGCCGGCCCATCCCCACCCGCCTCATCTCCGAGGGAGCCGATCGGCCAAGGAACAACCGGCCCGTTCCTCTGGGGGCTTCCCGACAGTCCTCGTTTTTCCGGGGCGGGACGGGCTGTCAAGGGTGGCCGAAGGCCATCGCGAAGCGACGCGACCGAAGGGAGCGCC
>NZ_JBEZWL010000015.1:0-22430 GCF_040648015.1 Streptomyces sp. NPDC029216
GACGCGACCGAAGGGAGCGCCCTTGACAGGCCGTCACGACACGGAAGGACAGTGGGACTGACGGGAAGCCCCCAGCACTTCTCCGAGACCGCCCAGCCGAAACCCCGCCACCCCCCGACCCCGACCCCGCCCCGCCGCCCAGCGCCCCCCCATCCGAGTGACCCCCCGCTCCCCCGCCGCCCCGGATCGCCGGTCGGGGCGTGCTCGCGTGGCAGCATCAGGCGGCGGAGGTGATTACATGACAAAACGACTGCTGCACGTCGCCTGTCTCGTCGTCGTGCTCGTCGCCGCCGGGCCCCCGCCCGTCGCGCGGGCCGAGCCCGTCGGGGAGTTGCTCACCCGGCTGCAGGGGCTGTACCAGAAGGCGGAGGAGGCCACCGAGACCTACAACGCCGCCGAGGCCGCCCTCAAGGCCCGCCAGGCGGAGGAGGAGAAGCTCACCACCGCCCTCGGCCGGGCCCGCTCCGTCCTCGACTCCGAGCGGGCCACCGCCGGGCGCCTCGCCCGGGAGCAGTACCAGGGCACCCACGGCGGCCTCTCCCCCTACCTCCGCATGCTGCTCTCCGGCGACCCCCAGCAGGCCCTCGACCAGCGGCGCCTCGCCGCCCGCGAGGGGGCCCGGCGGGCCGGGGTCGTGGCGCGGCTGGAGCGGGACCGGCAGGAGGCGGGTGCGCTGGCCGGCGCGGCCCGCAAGGCCCTCGAAGCCCAGCAGGCCCTCGCGGCGCGGCAGAAGGAGGCCCAGCGGGAGGTCGCCGGCCGGCTCAAGGAGGTCGAACGGCTGCTGGCCGGGCTGACCCCCGCCGAGCTCGCCGGGCTCGGGAAGCGGGAGGCGGCCGTCACCGCCGGGGCGCAGCGCCGGCTGCTGGACTCGGGCCGGCTGCCCGCCCGTACGACCCCGCCCACCGCCGAGGGCAGCGCCGCGCTCCGCTACGCCACCGCCCAGATCGGCAAGCCGTACGTGTGGGGGGCCGAGGGACCGGCCTCCTTCGACTGCTCCGGGCTGACCTCGCAGGCGTGGGAGCACGCCGGGCGGTCCATCCCCCGCACCAGCCAGGAGCAGTGGGCGCAGTTGCCCCGGGTTCCGCTGGAGCGGCTGCGTCCGGGGGACCTGGTGGTCTACTTCCCGAAGGCCACGCACGTGGCCCTGTACATCGGGGACGGCAAGGTGATCCAGGCACCCCGCCCGGGGGCCACCGTGAAGGTCTCCCCGATCGCGGCGAACCCGCTGCTGGGCGCGGTCCGCCCGGACCCGGACGGCGTCCCCCTGGCCCGTTTCACCCCGCCGCCGCTGCCCGAGGCCGCGGCGGCGGGGGACGACGCGGGCTACGACGCGGAGGAGGACCCCGCGACGTCAACGGCCTCGGCCGCCTCAACGGCCTCGGCCGCCTCGGCGACCTCCGTCAGGTAGTCCTCGGCGTCCTCCGGGTCGTAGAAGTACGCGTCGAAGTCGGCCGGGCTGTCGAAGCCGTTGGCGAATCGATCCGCCACCTGCTGGTACCGCCCGGCCGCCCCGATCAGGTTCAGTACGTGCTCCGGCGGGGTGCCCAGCATGGCGTTGGACCACTGGGTCACCGGCTTGCCGGTGGTGAACCAGTACTTGTCGAAGGTGGCCTTCATCCACGCCTCGTCGAACGGCCTGTCCCCGTGCATCAGGATCGACGAGAGGTAGGAGGCCGCGCACTTGGCCGCGGCGTTCGCGCCCTGCCCGGTGATCGGGTCGTTCGCGACGACCACGTCCGCCACACCCAGCACCAGCCCGCCGCCGGGCAGCCGTCCGATGGGCTTGCGCACGACGGGCGCGTAGCGGCCGGCCAGCGTGCCGCCCGCGTCCGTCAGTTCGGCCTTCTTCGCCCGCGCGTACTCCCACGGGACGAACTTCTCCATGAGCTCCAGCGTGAGCGCCAGGTGCTCGCCCGGGTCGTTCACGCCGCGGAAGACGTCCAGCGGCCCGCCCGGGATGCCCTCCCAGAACAGGATGTCCGCCCGCCCCGACGTGGTCAGCGTCGGCATCACGAACAGTTCGCCGACGCCCGGGACGAGGTTGCAGCGCACGGCCTCGGTCTCGGGGTGTTCGGGGCGCGGTGCGAGCCCGTGGACGTACGAGACAGCCAGCGCGCGCTGGGGGCTGTCGTACGGGGAGCGTGCCGCGTCCCGTCCGAACATCGAGACGAGCTCGCCCTTGCCGGCGGCGACGAGCACCAGTTCGTAGGCGCGGGAGAAGTAGTCGAGGTCGGCGACGGACGCGCCGTGGATGACCAGCTGTCCGCCCCGCTGCACGAACACGTCGAGCCAGCCGGCCATCTTGACGCGCTGGTCCACGGACTGCGCGTAGCCGTTCCTGAGGCGGCCGAGCCAGTCGACGGCGCGGCCGCCGTCGGGGGCGGCGACGGAGACGCCGAGGCCCTGGATCTTCGGGGCCTGCCGCTCCCAGAAGTTCAGCTGGAGGTCGCGCTCGTGCTGGAGGGCCGTGGGGAACATGCACTGTGTGGACATGACCCGCCCGGTGCGGATCTCGTCCGCCGTCCGGTTGGACATGAGGGTGACCTCGTAGCCCTTCGCCTGGAGGCCGAGGGCGAGCTGGAGGCCGGACTGCCCGGCCCCCACGACAAGTATCCTGCGCATCTCACGTTCTCAATCTGGGCGGTACGGACTACAGGGGCCGGCGGGCACGGACTACGCGGGCGTGGCGTCCAGCGCGTGGCCCACCAGGGTCAGCAGGGACTCGACGACCGTGTCCCGGCGCCGCGCGTCCATGATCACGACGGGGACGTCCGGCGGGATCGTGAGCGCCTCCCGTACGTCCTCCGGCTCGTACGACTTCGATCCCTCGAAGTGGTTGACGGCGACGGCGTACGGCAGCCCGCAGCTCTCGAAGTAGTCGAGGGCGGGGAAGCAGTCCCGCAGCCGGCGCGTGTCGGCCAGCACCAGGCCGCCGATGGCGCCGCGCACCAGGTCGTCCCACATGAACCAGAACCGCTCCTGGCCCGGGGTCCCGTACACGTACAGCACGAGGTCGTCGGCGAGGGTGATGCGGCCGAAGTCCATGGCGACGGTGGTCGTGTTCTTGTCCGGGGTCCCGGTCAGGTCGTCGGTGGGGACGCTGGCCTGGGTCATCACCGCCTCGGTGCGCAGCGGGGTGATCTCGGAGACGGAGGACACGAAGGTGGTCTTGCCGACGCCGAAGCCGCCCGCGACCAGCACCTTGACGGCGACGGGGGCGCGGGAGCGGTCGTACTGCCAGGGCTGGACGGGCTCGTCGTCCAGCAGGAGCGCGGTGTCCGGACCAGAGACGGCTCCAGAGGCGGCTTCAGAGACGGCGAAGGCCATCGAGCACCCTTTCCAGCAGCGCGCGGTCGGGGCGGCCGGTGCCGTGCCCGGTGCCGTAGACGCGGATCCGGCCCTGGTCGGCGAGGTCGCTGACGAGGACCCGGACCACGCCGAGCGGCAGCTTCAGCAGCGCGGATATCTCGGCGATGGTCCGCATGCGCCGGCACACCTCGACGATGGCCCGCATCTCGGGCATCCGGTCGGGCGTCTTGGCCGGTCCGGCGTCCAGGGTGGCGACGAAGGTCTCCACCAGCAGGACCTGGGTGAAGCGGGTGCGGCCGCCCGTGAGGGAGTACGGGCGGACGCGGGCGGGGCGCCGGTCGGCGCCGCGTATCGGCAGCCGGTCGGAGGCCGTACTCCTCACGGGGTGTTCTCCATCGACTGGCGCAGCTCGCTGCGGACTTCGGGGGTCAGGACGTGGCCGGCGCGGCCGACGAACAGGGCCATGTGGTAGGCGACGACGCCCATGTCGCAGTCGGGCGTGGCGTGGACGCCGAGCAGGGAGCCGTCGCTGATGGACATGACGAAGACGGAGCCGTTCTCCATCGCCACCATGGTCTGCTTGACCGCGCCGAACTCCATGAGGGCGGCGGCGCCGGTGGTGAGGCTGCCGAGCCCGGACACGATGGTGGCGAGGTCGGCCGAGGCCCCGCGGGGGCCCTTGGGCCGGTCCGCCTTGCCGGAGTCCGGTGCCTGCTCGGAGGAGAGCAGCAGCAGTCCGTCCGAGGAGACGACGGCCACGGAGTTGACCCCGGGCACCTCCTCCACCAGGTCGGTCAGCAGCCACTGCAGGTTGCGGGCCTGGCTGCTCAGTCCGTACGTACTGGGCGCGGTCATGTGCGTGCCTCCTGTGCGGTGTCCCCCTGGTCGGTGTGTCCCTGCCCGTGGGCCTCCCGGGCCCCCGGTCCCCCCGGGTCCTGTGCCAGTTCGGCGGCGACGACCCGGCGTCCGTCCTGGGCGCCCTGGTAGAACCCGCCGAGACGGCGGCGCAGTTCCTCGGCGTCGACCCGGCGCGGCTCGGGGCGGGCCGCGGCGGGACGTCCGGCGCCGGGGGCGGCCACGGCGCGCGGGGTGCGCTTGGGGAGCCCCTTGACGGTGACGGCTTCGGTGCCGGGCTCGGGGTGGCTGCCCTGGCGGGGGACGAAGCCGCCCTCCGCGTCGGGCGCCCGCCGGTGTCCGCCCTGGTCGGCGTCGGCCTGTTCGCGGCGCGGCAGCCGTGCCTTGCGTACGGGGCCACCGGGCGCGGTGCCTGCCTCCCCGGCGGCGTCCCCCTGTGCGGGGTCGGTCACCGTGAAGGCGTCCGCATCGGCGTCGGCCACGATCCGGGCGAGGAGTTCCTCCTCGGGACCGGCCCCGCCCGGCGCCTCCGCGGCGGGGGCGGGCACCGTGAAGACCTGCTCCGCGGGCGGCGGCGCCGCCTCCTCGGAGCCGGCCGTCGGCTCGGGCACGACCCGGGCCTGCGGTTCCTCGGCGGGTGTCTCGGTGTCGGGCGCCGGCGCGGCGGAGGTGTCCGCCTCGGGCTCGAACGCCTCGGCGAGGGTCACCACGCGGGCCGGCTGGTCCTCGTCGGCGGCCGCGGGCTCCCCGGCCGGGTCGGCCACGGGGGGCTGCGGTGCGGCGGCGTCCGGTGCCGGGGCGGTGAAGACCTGGTCGGCCGGGGGCAGCTGGGCGTCCTCGAAGGTCACGGGCGCGGACTGCGCGCGGCCGTGTGCGGCGGGGGCGTCGAAGGCTCCGGCCCCGAAGGCCTCGGCCACCAGGGAGGCGGCGTCGAAGGAGTCGCCCCCGTCGGTCTCGGCGTCACCGTCCTCGGACTCGGCACCGACCGCCTCAGGCGCGGCGGCCCCGTGCTCGTCGGCTCCGGCTTCGGCAGCCTCGACCGTGTCGGCTCCGGCTTCGGCAGCCTCGGCGTCGTGGCCCGAGGCATCCTCGGCCCCTATGGCCTCGTGCTCGGCGGTGTCGGCCGTGTCGGCGGCGTTCGCGTCGGGCTCGGCGGTGTCGTCGGACTCGGCGTCGAAGGCCTCGGCCAGGGTGACCACCTTGGCGGCCTCGCCGGGGGCCGGCGTGCCCGCCGCGGGCACCCGCAGCCGCGGCGGGAGGGTGTGCTCGTTCGCCTCGGCGACCACGCCGGGCAGCTGGAGCGCGGGCACGCCCGAGGCGCCCAGGCTGTGGACCGGGGAGGCCGGCGGGGCGTCCGGCAGCAGCGCGGCCGGGATGACGACCAGGGCCTCGGTGCCGCCGTGGGCGGCGGTGCGCAGCTCGGCGGTGACGCCGTGGCGCGCCGCGAGCCGTCCGGCGACGTACAGGCCGAGGCCCAGGCCGTGTTCGGCCTCGGGCTCCTCGTCGTAGGCCTCGGGGGTGGAGAGGCGGGAGTTCAGGGAGTCGAGCCGGTCCCCGGTGACGCCGATGCCCTCGTCGACGACGGACAGCACCACGTCGCCGGCGTCGGTGATCAGGCCGGAGACCTTCACCTTGGCTTCCGGCGGCGAGAAGGTGGTGGCGTTCTCCAGGAGCTCGGCGACGACGTGCGAGATGTCGTCGGCGGCGTGCCCGGCGACCTGGGTGTAGGAGGGCAGGGTGGTGAGGTCGACGCGCTCGTAGCGCTCGATCTCACTGACGGCGGCGCGCATGACGTCGACCAGCGGCACCGGCAGGCTCTGCCCGTGGCCGTGCTCCTGCCCGGCGAGGACCAGCAGGTTCTCGTTGTGGCGGCGCATGACCGTGGCGAGGTGGTCCAGCTTGAAGAGGGTGGCGAGGCGGTCCGGGTCGCCTTCCTTGGACTCCAGCTCCTCGATGACCGCGAGCTGGCGTTCGACCAGGCCGAGGGTGCGCAACGAGAGGGAGACCGAGGTGGTCGACATGATGCGGCGGTGCTCCTCCAGCCCCGCGCGCAGCTCGGCGAGCTCCTTCTCCAGTTCCTGGCGGCTGGAGACGAGCTCCTGCTCCAGTTCCTCGCGGCTGGAGGCCAGCTCCTTCTGCAGGGCCTCGCGGCCGGAGGAGAGGGCCTCGTTGCGGCCGATGAGCCGGGTCCGGTCGGCGTCCATGCCGGCGATCTTGGTGTGCAGGGCGACGGTCTGGTCGCGGACCGCGTTGAGGTGGCGGACCACCTCGGCGAACTCGTCGTTGCGGCCGGTGAAGCGCACGGGCTCCTGGGAGCCCTCGGGCGTCGCGAGCCGTTCGGCACCGCGGCGCAGTACGGACAGGGGCCGGGTCAGGGAGCGGGCGACTCCGGTGGAGAAGCCGATGACGAAGAGGAAGAGGACGCCGAGTGCGGCGACCATCAGCTCCAGGCGGGTCACGTCGTCGTCGCGCAGGGTGGCGAGGGCGGTGGCCCGCTGGCCAGCGAGGGTGGCCTCGACGGAGCGCATGCGGTCGATCCGGGCGGTGAGCGCCGAGGCGACGGCGCCCGGCTCGGTGGCCTTGCGTTCGGCGGGGGTCAGCGTGGGGCGCTCGGTGAGCCGCTTGAGCTGGTCCTCGGCGGTCTTGACCTCCGGGCCGGTGACGGTGGCGGCGAGGGTCTGCCGTACATCGGGGCGGGCGGCCCGCGTGAAGTCGTCGAGGGCGGCCTGTTCGCGGACGCGGGAGCGCTGCGCCGCGGCGCTGAGCTCGTCGGCGACGGCACTGTTCGGGGGCTGTTCGGCGCGGGGGACGGCCAGCGAGGCGAGCAGCAGGCCGCGGGTGGCGGAGGCCTGGTCCACGGCCTGGCCCAGCGGGGCCATGGGGCGGGTGACGGCGAGTGCGGCCTCGGCGCGCGGCGGGGTGAGCTCGGCGAGCCGGTCGCCGGGCGCGAGGAGTTCGGTGATGACGCCGGCGTAGGCCTGCTGTGCGGCCACGGCGGTGCCCTTGCCGTCGAGGGCCTCGGCGCGGACGGCCTTGATGCGGCCGAGGGCGCGGGCGAGGTCCTCGTCGGCCTCCGGGCGGAGTTCGGCCAGCTGCCGGTCGGTGCGCGTGGTGCGCTCGTCGACGGGTGCCTTGGCGTTGCCGGGCCGGCCCTTGGCCACGTACTCGACGACGGCGTCGCGCTCGTCGCCGAGGAGGTGGACGAGGGTGAGGGCGTGCTGTGTCTGCTCGGCGAGGGTGACGAGTCGCTGGGAGTCGTTCAGTTCCCTCGATGCGGAGACAACGGCGGGGGTGCCGGCCGCGAGGACAGTGAGTCCGGCGACTGCTACTCCGACCACCAGCCTGCTGCGGACGCGTACGCGTCGTCCTGCGTTGGCGGGTCCGTCGGCGCTGGCGGTGCCGTTCTTCCGAGACCGCTTTTTCTGCACCGGTGCTCGCAATCCTGTACGTGAGGTCGTGCTCGTCTACTCGTGTGGCCGAGGTAACGGCCGGTCAACAAGTAAACGCCCCCTGCCCCCTCGTACCGCCTCAGACCTTCGCAGTGTGTTGGGAGGAGAGCCGCACATCGCCCACCCGGCCACTCGAAGGAGTGAACATCACGGAGGAGTGGCCGACCAACTCGGGCACGGCCTGCCAGAGGCCCTCCGTGGACGGGTGGTTGAAAGATCGAGGCGGGCTTTGGCAATATGCCCGCCCACATTTACCGGGAGTACCCCTTCCGCCGCTGGTACGGACCTGATCGGCCCCCGGGTGCTCCGGTGGGCAGAATGTCCGCATGCGCATCGACCTCGCCTCGGCCCCCGGCAGTGCGGAACGCCCCAACGAGGACTGGGTGTCGGCGTCGACACCTGCGGCGGGAGGGGGTGTTGTGGTCGTCCTGGACGGGGTCACTCCGCCCCGCGGGAACGACGGCTGTTCGCACGGAGTGCCCTGGTTCTCCACCCGGCTGGGTGGCCGATTGACCGAACTGTCCGGATCGCGGCGGGACATGCCCCTCGACCGGATCCTGGCGCGGGCCATCGAGGACACCGCCGACACCCACCGTGACACCTGTGACCTTTCTCACGTCCGCACCCCGCAGGCGACGGTGGTGATCGCCCGCTGGGACGAGGCCTGCGTGGAGCACCTCGTGCTCTCGGACTCCGTGCTCCTGCTGCGGACGCCCGGCGGCGAGGTCACGGCGGTGCGCGACGACCGGCTGGACCGGATCCCACCCGGGGTGCGCGGCTCGGTGGCGGAGACGGACGCGCTGCGCAACGCCGACGGGGGCTTCTTCACGGCGGCCGCGGACCCGTCCGTCGCGGCCCGGGCGGTCACCGGGCGCACCCCGCGCCACCGGGTGGGGGCGCTGGCCGCGCTGACGGACGGGGCGAGCCGGTGGACGGACACGTTCGGGCAGGGCGACTGGGCGGCCTGCCTGGACGTGCTGCGCCACGAGGGGCCGCGGGGGCTGATCGGGCGGGTCCGGGCCATCGAGTCCGATCAGCTGCACCTGCCGGCCCGGCACAAGCGGCACGACGACGCCTCGGCGGTGTACGCGGAGCTGTGAGGCCCCCGCTCCCGCCGGGGCCCGCTACTCCTCGCCGGAGTTCAGCTGGTTGAGCAGCCGGGCCAGCTCGGCGACCTCGCCGCGGTCCCAGTCGGCCAGCTTGCGCATGTACTGCTCGCGGCGGGCCCCCCGTACGCGCAGGAACCGCTCGCGGCCCTCGTCGGTGAGGCCGACGAGGAAGGCGCGGCCGTCGGCGGGGTCCGGCTCGCGGGCCACCAGGCCCAGGACCTCCAGGGCGCGCAGCTGGCGGCTCATGGTGGCCTTGCCGACGCCGAAGTAGGCGGCCAGCTCGGTGGCCCGCTGGCGGCCGGCGGCCTCCAGCCGGACGAGCAGCCCGTACGCGGCGGGCTCCAGCTCCGGGTGCAGGGCGCGGGCCATCTCGCCCGAGGAGGCCCGGGCGCGCCGGAGGAAGACGGACAGCTCCCGCTCCAGAGCGAGGAACTCCTGGTCTTCGCTGCCGTGCACGTGCCGCTCCCCTCGATGGTGGGGTGCGAGCCTGGCACCCCTGTACGAGTCCAGTATTTCGCAGGGCGCGTGCCGGAGGCCCGGGGCCCCGCCGATGGGGGGCTGCGGGCCTCCGGCGATGCTGCCGTACTGGTCAGGCGGCCTTGGTGAAGGAGATCGCCGCCGGGGCGAGGGCGAGCTCCAGCACCTGGCGCACGTCGGTCACCGGGTGCACCTCCAGCCCCTCCAGCACCTCGCTGGGCACGTCGTCCAGGTCGGCCTCGTTGCGCTTGGGGATGATCACGGTGGTCAGTCCGGCCCGGTGCGCGGCGAGCAGCTTCTGCTTGACCCCGCCGATGGGCAGCACCCGCCCGGTCAGCGAGACCTCACCGGTCATGGCCACGTCCGTGCGGACCTGGCGGCCGGAGAGCAGGGAGGCCAGCGCGGTGGTCATGGTGATGCCCGCGCTCGGGCCGTCCTTGGGGACGGCGCCCGCCGGGAAGTGGATGTGCACGCCCCGGTCCTTCAGGTCGGCGACCGGGAGCTCCAGCTCCGCGCCGTGCGAGCGCAGGAAGCTGAGCGCGATCTGCGCCGACTCCTTCATGACGTCGCCCAGCTGCCCGGTCAGGGTCAGCCCGGCTGCGCCCGTCTCCGGGTCGGCCAGGGAGGCCTCGACGAAGAGCACGTCGCCGCCGGCGCCGGTCACGGCGAGGCCGGTGGCCACGCCCGGGACGGCCGTCCGCCGCTCCGCCGGGTCCTGGGCGGACTCGGGCACGTGGTGCGGGCGGCCGATCAGGCCGCGCAGCTCGCCCGCGCCGATGGTGAACGGGAACTCCCGCTCGCCCAGTTCGTGCTGCGAGGCCACCTTGCGCAGCAGCCGCGCGATGGACCGCTCCAGGGTGCGCACGCCCGCCTCGCGGGTGTACTCCCCCGCGAGCCTGCGCAGGGCGTCCTCGCCCAGGACCACCTCCTCGGCGGTCAGCCCGGCGCGCTCCAGCTGGCGGGGCAGCAGGTGGTCGCGGGCGATGACGACCTTCTCGTCCTCGGTGTAGCCGTCGAGGCGGACGAGCTCCATCCGGTCGGCCAGGGCCTCGGGGATGGCCTCCAGGACGTTCGCCGTGGCCAGGAAGACCACGTCGCTCAGGTCGAGCTCGACCTCCAGGTAGTGGTCGCGGAAGGTGTGGTTCTGCGCCGGGTCCAGGACCTCCAGCAGGGCCGCGGCCGGGTCGCCGCGGAAGTCGGAGCCGACCTTGTCGATCTCGTCGAGGAGCACGACCGGGTTCATCGACCCGGCCTCCTTGATCGCCCGCACGATCCGGCCGGGCAGGGCTCCCACGTACGTCCGCCGGTGGCCGCGGATCTCGGCCTCGTCCCGCACGCCGCCGAGGGCCACGCGCACGAACTTCCGTCCCATGGCGTGGGCCACGCTCTCCCCGAGCGAGGTCTTGCCGACTCCGGGGGGCCCGACCAGCGCCAGGACGGCACCGCCGCGCCGCCCGCCGATGACGCCCATCCCCCGCTCGCCGCGCCGCTTGCGCACGGCGAGGTACTCGGTGATGCGGTCCTTCACGTCGTTCAGCCCGGCGTGCTCGGCGTCGAGCACGGCCCGCGCGCCCTGGATGTCGTACGCGTCCTCGGTGTGCTCGTTCCAGGGGAGCTCCAGGACGGTGTCCAGCCAGGTGCGGATCCAGGAGCCCTCGGGGCTCTGGTCACTGGCCCGCTCCAGCTTGTCGACCTCCTTGAGCGCGGCCTCGCGGACCTTCTCGGGCAGGTCGGCGGCCTCGACGCGGGCGCGGTAGTCGTCGGACTCCTCGCCCTCCTTCTCCCCGCCCAGCTCGCGCAGCTCCTTGCGGACGGCCTCCAGCTGGCGGCGCAGCAGGAACTCGCGCTGCTGCTTCTCCACGCCGTCCTGGACGTCCTTGGCGATGGACTCGGCGACGTCCTGCTCGGCGAGGTGGTCGCTGAGCGCCTTGACGGCGAGCCGCAGCCGGGCGACCGGGTCGATGGTCTCCAGCAGCTCCACCTTCTGGGCCACGCTCAGGAACGGCGAGTACCCGGAGTTGTCGGCCAGCGCCGAAACCCCCTCGATCTGCTGCACCCGGTCCACGACCTGCCAGGCGCCGCGCTTCTTGAGCCAGCTGGTGGCGAGGGCCTTGTACTCCTTGACGAGCTCGGCGACCGCCCCGGGCAGCGGGTCGGGCACCTTCTCGTCGACGGTCTCCCCCTCGACCCAGAGCGCCGCCCCGGGCCCGGTGGTCCCGGCGCCGATCCGGACGCGCCCGCGTCCGCGGATCAGCGCCCCGGGATCGCCGTCGGAGAGCCGCCCCACCTGCTCGACGGTCCCCAGCACACCGATCCCGGCGTACTTCCCGTCGACCCGCGGCACGAGCAGCACCCGGGGCTTCCCGCTCCCGCGCGCCGCCTGCGCGGCCTCGACGGCTCCGCGCACCTCGGCGTCGGACAGGTCCAGCGGGACGACCATCCCGGGCAGCACGACCTCGTCGTCGAGCGGCAGCACGGGCAGGGTGAGCGGTACGGACGTCGAAGCCATGATCTTCCCTCCGGCAGTGAAGTTGAGCTATGCCGACTCAATGCTTCTGCGTCCGGCAATGTTCCCCAACCGCCGTTCGCCGGGGGCGAACAGACCTGCCGCGGTCGGCGTAGCCCACGACGCCACGACAGGCGTACGACGCGCCGTCAGCCCTGGGACGCCGAGAGGCGGATGTCGCCCGAGGACGTACGGACCGTCATGCGCGAGGAGGCGCCCGGGCTGTCGTTCAGGGCGACCTCGCGGGTCCCGGAGGCGGTGGAGAGGGACAGCGCGTACGGAGCCTGCGGGGCCGTCACGCGGACGTCGCCGGAGCTGGTGGTGACGGACACCGAGGCCGGGGCCTTCGCGAAGCCGGCCTCGACGTCCCCGGAGCTGGCCCGGAACTCGGCCTCGGCCCCTTCCAGACCGGCGGCGGTGATCCGGCCCGAGGCCGTACGGACCTTCACCGGCCCCGAGATCCGCTCGGCCCGCACGTCGCCGGACTCCGAGGTCAGGTCGGCCCGGGCGACGCCCGTCACCGTGATGTCGCCGCTGCTGCTGCCGATCCGCACCCTGGCCGCCGCCGGGACCTCCAGGCGGTAGTCGATCCAGCAGTCGTCGTCGCAGCCGTCGCTGAAGGTCAGCACCCCGCCCGACACCCGCTGCCCGGGGGCGGGCTCGCCGCCGCCCCGGTAGTGGACCACCCGGCGGACCGTCACCCCGGGGCCGGAGCCCGGGGTGACCTCGACGTCACCCCTGCGGACACCGGTCAGCTCCACCGCCGTGACCGCCTCCGTGACGGTGGCGTCGGCGTCGGCGGTCTTCACCGGGCCCACCTCCGTCAGGGCGCATCCGGACAGCAGCAGGGCGGCCCCGAGAGCGGTGGCGGCGAGGCGGGTTGACGTGGTGTGAGGTGCCATGCCGACGAGTCTGCCGGGCGGGGGACGACGGCGCGCGGGTGCAGGCATCCCAAGCGGGGGTGTAGTTAACCCCACCCCCGCCGCCGCCGCGCCGGGCGCCGGCTCAGCCCCCGGTCACCACCGGGCGCTCCGAGGGCATGCCCCACTCGCTCCACGAGCCGTCGTACACCGCGGTCTCCCCGTACCCGGCCAGGGTCGCCCCCAGCGCGAGCACGCAGGCCGTGACCCCGGAACCGCAGCTGAAGTAGAGCCGCTCCCGCTCCCCCGCCAACGCCTCGAAGGCCGCGCGGAGTTCCCCGGCCGGCCGCATCAGCCCGTCCGGCCCCTGGAGCGCGCCGAACGGCAGGTTCAGCGCGCCCGGCATGTGCCCGCCGCGCAGCCCCGGCCGGGGCTCCGGGGCGGTACCGGCGAACCGCTCCCGGGTCCGGGCGTCGAGCACGGCGGCGGCCGGGTCGGCCAGGGCCGCGGCGACGGCGTCGGCGTCCACGAGCAGCCCCGGGCGCGGCCGGGCGGTGAAGGATCCGCGCGGCCCGTCGTACGCGGCGGGGCGGTCCTCGACGGGGAGCCCGGCGGCGGCCCAGGCGGGCAGCCCGCCGTCCAGCACGGCGGCACGGTCGAAGCCCATGGCGCGCAGCATCCACCAGGCGCGGGCACTGGAGTAGACCCCGGCGGCGTCGTACACGACCACGGTGTCACCGTCGTGGACCCCGAGCCCCCGCAGGGCCTCCTCGAACGCCTCCGCCGTGGGCATGGTGTGCGGGGCGGGGGCGGTGTGGTCGGACAGCACCCCGTCCAGATCGAAGGGCCGCGCCCCGGCAATCCGCCCGGCGGCACCCCGGTGCGCCCCGACGGAGGCGTCGAACACGACGACCTGGGCGTGGTGTCGGGCCAGCCAGTCGGGGGCGACGAGGGGGGCGGGGAGTTGCGGGGCGGGGGGCATGGGGGCTCCGGGGGTGGGGGGTGGGGCGGGGTCGGGGGGTGGCGGGGTTTCAGCTGGGCGGTCTCAGAGAAGGGTTGGGGTTTTCCCGTCAGTCTCATCGTCCTTCCGCGTCGGGCCGGCCTGTCAAGGGCGCTCCTTCGTCGCGTCGCTTCGCGATCGCCTGCGGCGACCCTTGACAGACCGTCCCGCCACGGAAAAACGAAGACTGCCGGGAAAACCCCAAAAGAACGGGACGGTTGTTCATTGACCATCCGGCTCCCTCAGGGATGAGGCGAGCAGACCGGGCCCGGCAGACCGGGCATACGGCCCCTCCAGACCCCTGATTCGGGGCCAGGGGCCGCCCGACGCCCCAGATCGCTACGCGCTGCCCGTATTTCGGCGTCCGGCGACCGTCTGGGGCCGATACCCGCACCCAAGGACGATGAAATCGTCCTCCGGGCCCGCCAGGCGCATCAGATCGCTACGCGCTCCCCATTTCTCGGCGTCCGGCGGCCGTCTTGGGCTTGTACCTGCACCACAGGACGACAGGGACGTCATCCCGGCCCAGGACGGCCGTCGGACGCTGGGCAAAGAGGAGCGCGTAGCGATCTGGCGCGCAAGGGGAATCCGGAGACCCTCCTGATCGTCCTTGGGTGCGGGTATCGGCCTCAGACGGGCGGCGGACGCCGAAATCTGGGCAGCGCGTAGCGATCTGGGGCGTGGGTTGCCCCTGGGCCCGGATCAGGATCTGGAGGGGCCGGATGCCCGGCGAGGCGGACCCGGTCTGCTCGTCTGATCGCTGAGGGAGCCGGATGGTCAATGAACAACCGTCCCGTTTCTTTGGGGTTTTCCCGGCAGTCTTTGTCGTTTCGTGGCGGGGCGGTCTGTCAAGGGTCGCCGCAGGCGATCGCGAAGCGACGCGACGAAGGAGCGCCCTTGACAGGCCGTCCCGCCACGGAAGGACGATGAGACTGACGGGAAAACCCCAACCCCTCTCTGAGACCGCCCCACCGAAACCCCGCCCACCCCCGACCCCGCCCAACCCCCCTCACCCCTCCAGCAGCCGCGCCTTGGCCCGCGTGAACTCCTCCGGGGTCAGGAGGCCCTCCCGGGCCAGGTCGGCCAGTTGGGTGAGCTCCGACACCAGGATCCCGTGCTGCTGGGACGGCTGTGGGGCGCGGGGTGGCTGCCCGGGCTGCTCCGGGGGTGGCCAGCCGGCCGGTCTCGCCATCGCGTCGGCCTCGTCCGCAGCCTCCGCCAGGCCCGCCATCCCCGCCGCTCCCGCCCTGCCCGCCCGGCCCGCCGCCTCGGCCAGGGCCTCGGCCTCGTCCTCCGCGAAGGCCTCCGCCAGAGCCTCCTCCGGGCTCTCGCCCAGCTCCTCACCCCAGCCCTCGTCCCTCCCCTCGCCCGCGTCCACCTCCTGGGACCACTCCGCCGCCCCCGCGGCCCTGCGCAGCAGACCGCGCAGCAGGGGGTGGCCCGGCGGCCGGTGCGCCGCCGCCACCGTCACGTTCACAGGCCGGATGAACATCAGACCACCTCCACCAGCTCGGCCACCCGATCCGCCGGCACAACGAACATCAGGCCACCTCCACCCGCTCCGCCGGGATCCGGACCGAGCCCACGATCCGCCCGCCCGCCGCCCGTACCGCCACCGCCGCGTCCTGCGCCCATACGTGTTCCACGACCAGCAGCAGCGCACAGCTGCCCCGGTCCAGGAGCTCCGCCGCCTCCCGCACGTCCTCCGGGCCGATCAGCCGGGCCACATCACGGCCCGCCAGGAGGCCGCGCAGCTCCACGAACTCGTCGAACTCCGCCGCCAGGACCTCCCCCGCCGCCGTCTTCGTCGTGACGAGGCCGTCGATGAGGCGCACCACCCCGGTCTTGCGCAGTCCCATCACGGCTTCGACCGCCGGGACCCGGAGCTGTTCCTCCGGGAAGGCGAGGACGATGAATTCCACAGGTCCCATAAGGCTTCGCTCCGGCTTCGGCTCCCGGTCGTGGCGATTCCGACCGTTTCTGACGACTCTTCGGCAGACTATGGCATAACCGGACATAGGGGCGTCTGGCTTGCTACGTTTCCCGTATGCCGCCGCCCCCGCCCCCGCCAGCCCTGACGGCGAAGGTGACGGAGCCCGAGCCCGCACCGCCCCCACCCCCCGGCGCCCGCGCCCCCAAGCGCCGCGGCATCGAGCTGACCCTCCTCGCCGGAGCCGTGCTGATCTCCGTCATGGGGCACGCCTACGTGGGCCTCGCCGCCGGCGTGCCGACCCCGACCGCCCGCTACGCCGCCGGGCTGGCCGTCGCCGCGCTGCTCGCGCACCTCGCCGTGCGCATCCGGGCCCCGTACGCCGATCCGCTCCTGCTCCCCATCGCCGTCCTGCTCAACGGCCTCGGCCTCGTGCTCATCGAGCGGCTCGACCTCGCCACGCCGGGCGAGGCCGGGGCGGGGGACCAGCTGCGGTGGTCGGGGCTCGGGGTGGGGCTGTTCGCCCTGGTGGTCGTCGGGCTGCGCGACCACCGCGTGCTCCAGCGGTACGCCTACCTCTCCGTCACCGCCGCCCTCGCGCTGATGCTCGTCCCCGTGTTCTTCCCGGCCGTCAACGGCGCCCACATCTGGATCCGCTTCGCCGGGCTCTCCTTCCAGCCCGGTGAGTTCGCCAAGATCCTGCTCGCCGTCTTCTTCGCCTCCTACCTGGCCGCCAACCGCACCGCCCTCGCCCTCACGGGCCGCCGGCTCTTGTGGAAACTCCGCCTCCTGCCCGGCCGCGTCCTCGGGCCGATCCTCACGATCTGGCTGCTCAGCGTGGGGGTGCTCGTCCTGGAGCGGGACCTCGGCACCTCGCTCCTCTTCTTCGGCCTCTTCGTGATCATGCTGTTCACCGCCACCGGCCGGATCGGCTGGATCGCCGTCGGGCTGCTGCTCGCCGCCCTCGGCGCGTACGCCGTCGGCACCCTGGAACCGCACGTCCACAGCCGCGTCCAGGACTGGATGAATCCTTTCGCCTCCATCGAGCGCGGCGAGGGCCCCGGCCAGCTCGCCCAGTCCCTCTTCGCCTTCGCCGCCGGCGGGCTCCTCGGCGCCGGCCTCGGCCACGGCCACTCCTTCCTCATCGGCTTCGCCGCCAAATCGGACTTCGTCCTCGCCACCGCGGGCGAGGAGCTCGGCCTCGTCGGACTGACCGCCCTCCTGATCCTCTACGGGCTCCTCGTCTCCCGCGGCTTCCGCGCCGGCCTCGCGCTCCGCGACCCCTTCGGGCGGCTGCTCGCCACCGGGCTGGCCTCGATCGTCGCGCTCCAGGTCTTCGTCATCGCGGGCGGCGTCACCGGCCTGATCCCGCTCACCGGCATGGCCATGCCCTTCCTGGCCCAGGGCGGCTCCTCCGTCGTCACCAACTGGATCATCGTCGCGCTGCTGGTCCGGCTCAGCGACAGCGCCCGCGGCACCGGGGCGGCGCCATGAAGCCGCCCCCCACGGCGCGGCAGCCCCAGGACCCCCACCCCCACCCCCACCCATCCACCCCGGAGCCGCCGGATGATCCGCTACATCCGCTGGTGCGCCTACTTCTGCCTCCTGCTCCTCGCCGCCCTCCTCGTCAACGTGGCCCGCGTGCAGGTCTGGGAGTCCGCCGCCTACGGGGCGAACCCGGCCAACAAGCGCCCCGCCATCGAGCGCTACGCCCAGCCGCGCGGCAACCTCCTCGTCGACGGCCGCCCCGTCACCGGCTCCCGTGACAGCGGCCAGCTGCTGCGCTACGAGCGGACCTACACGGACGGCCCCCTCTACGCGCCCGTCACCGGCTTCTCCTCCCAGACGTACGGGACCAGCTTCGCCGAGCGCGCCGAGGACGCCGTCCTCTCCGGCACCGACCCGGGGCTCTCCGCGTTCCCCCTCTGGTACGACCTCTCGCGCGGCCGCCCCGACGGCGGTGACGCCGCCACCACCCTGCGCGCCGCCGTGCAGCGGGCCGCGTACCGGGGGCTCGGCGGCAAGCGCGGGGCGGTGGCCGCGCTGGAGCCGGCGACTGGGCGGATCCTGGCCCTGGTCAGCAGCCCCTCGTACGACCCGGGCCTGCTCTCCGGCACCGGTACGAAGGTCAAGGCGGCCTGGGCGCGGCTGAACGCGGACCCCGCCAAGCCGATGCTCAACCGGGCGCTGCGCGAGACCTATCCGCCGGGCTCCACCTTCAAGATCGTGACGGCGGCCGCCGCCCTGGACGCGGGGGTGGTCACCGACGTGGACGCCCCCACCCGGACCCCGGACCCGTATCCCCTCCCCGGCACCAGCACCCTGCTGCCGAACGCGGGCACGGGCTGCGAGGACGCCTCGATGGCGGAGGCGGTGCAGTGGTCCTGCAACACGGTGATGGCCAAGATCGGGGTGCAGGTGGGGCTGCGCGGGATGGTGGCGGCGGCGGGCCGGTTCGGCTTCAACGACGAGGAGCTGCGGGTGCCCTCGTGGGTGTCCCGGTCAAACTTCGACACCGACATGAGCCCGGACCAGCTGGCGCTGTCCTCGATCGGGCAGTTCAACACCAAGGCCACGCCCTTGCAGATGGCGATGGTGGCGGCGGCGGTGGCCAACGGCGGCGAGATCCAGACCCCCTATCTGGTGGACCGTACGACCCGCCGGGACGGCGCCCTGGTCCGGCGCTCCGGCCCGCGCACCCTGGGCCGGGCCATGAGCCCGGGTACGGCCCTGAGGCTGCAGGAGCTGATGGTGAAGGTGGTGGAGGAGGGCACCGGGCGCAACGCGGCGGTCCCGGGTGCGCGGGTCGGCGGCAAGACCGGCACCGCGCAGCACGGGGTGGGCAACGCCGGGACCCCGTACGCCTGGTTCATCGGCTGGGCGGCCGCGGAGGGTGCGCCGCAGCCCGCGGTGGCGGTGGCGGTGGTGGTCGAGGACGCCTCGGCGGTGCGCGGGGACATCAGCGGCAACGGCGCGGCGGCCCCGATCGCCCGGGCGGTGATGGAGGCGGCGCTGCCCCGTCGCTGAAGCCGGGCCCGTCGTCGTGTGGCCGGCCTGAGCCCCCTGCCCGGCTACCCCTCTGCCCGGTTACCCCTACCCCCGGCCCTCCCGGATGGCCGCCTCCACCTCCGCCACCCGCTCCCGCTCCTCGTCCGCGAAGCGCTCGCGGTCGAGGGCCTCGGCGATCTCCTCGTCCTGGGTCATCAGCAGGTCGAGGTTGGAGTCGCCCATCTCGAAGACGCCCATGTCCAGGTACGCCTTCTGCAGCCGCTCGCCCCACAGCCCGATGTCCTTCACGCACGGCACGATCCGGCTGAACAGCAGCCTGCGGAACAGGTGCAGGAACTCCGACTGCTCGGAGAACTCCTCCGCCTCCCGCCGCGGGATGCCGAAGTTCTCCAGCACCTCCACCCCGCGCAGCCGGTCCCGCATCAGGTAGCAGCCCTCGATGACGAACTCCTCGCGCTCGCGCAGCTCGGCGTCCGTCAGCTGGCGGTAGTAGTCGCGCAGGGCCATCCGTCCGAAGGCCACGTGCCGGGCCTCGTCCTGCATCACGTACGCGAGGATCTGCTTGGGCAGCGGCTTGTCCGTCGTATCGCGGATCATCCCGAACGCGGCCAGCGCCAGCCCCTCGATGAGCACCTGCATGCCCAGGTACGGCATGTCCCAGCGGGAGTCGCGCAGGGTGTCGCCGAGCAGCCCCTGGAGGCTGTCGTTGACCGGGTAGAGCATCCCGACCTTCTCGTGCAGGAAGCGCGTGAAGATCTCGGCGTGCCGGGCCTCGTCCATGGTCTGGGTGGCGGAGTAGAACTTGGCGTCCAGGTCCGGCACGGACTCCACGATGCGCGCCGCGCACACCATCGCGCCCTGCTCGCCGTGCAGGAACTGGCTGAAGTTCCAGGCGGCGTAGTGGCGGCGCAGGTCGCCCTTGTCCCGTTCGGTCAGCTTGGCCCAGTGCCGGGTGCCGTAGAGGGTCTGCACCTCGTCGGGGGTGCCCAGCGGGTCGTACGGGTCCACCTCGATGTCCCAGTCGATGCGCTTGGCGCCGTCCCACTGCTTGTCCTTGCCCTTCTGGTAGAGCGCGAGGAGGCGTTCGCGGCCCTCGTCGTACTCCCAGCTGAAGCGGGCTGCGCCGGTGGCGGGGATCTGCCAGACGCCCTCGCCCGGGGCCGTGGTGTAGAGCTCGTGCGTCGACACTGACGCCTCCTCGTCTCACGTGCTGCCGTACTGCCGTACAGGACTGGACAGTTGGCAGCGTCACACGTTGGTAGACACGGGGTCAACAAGTCGCGCGCGAGGGATTGACGGCCTTGCTGACAAGCAGTCTTATAAGAGCTGACCGCTGGTAACCCGACCGCCGAGGGGCCCGAAGCCATGACGACCGTGACGCAGCGAGCCGCGCTGAGGGATGCCCTCGGCCTCCTCAAGGACCGCGAGCAGATCGCCGAACGCCTCCTCGAATCCTCCGCCAAGCACTCCTTCGACCCCGACGCGGAACTCGACTGGGAGGCCCCGCCGATCGACGGGAAGTACTACTGGCCGCCCGAGCTGCTCTCCCTCTACGACACCCCGCTGTGGAAGAAGATGGGGGAGGAGCAGCGCATCGAACTCTCCCGCCACGAGGCCGCCGCCCTCGCCTCGCTCGGCATCTGGTTCGAGATCATCCTCATGCAGCTGCTCGTCCGGCACATCTACGACAAGCCGCTGACCAGCAATCACGTCCGCTACGCCCTCACCGAGATCGCCGACGAGTGCCGCCACTCGATGATGTTCGCCCCGCATGATCCAGACGGGCGGCGCCCCCGCCTACCCGGTCTCCCGCGCCAACCACAACCTCGCCCGCATCCTGAAGACCGTCTCCACCACCCCCGGCTCCTTCGCCTGCACCCTCCTCGGCGAGGAGATCCTCGACTGGATGCAGCGCCTGACCTTCCCCGACGAGCGCATCCAGCCCCTGGTCCGCGGAGTGACCCGCATCCACGTCATCGAGGAGGCCCGGCACGTCCGCTACGCCCGCGAGGAGCTGCGCCGCCAGATGCTCACCGCCCCGCGCTGGGAGCGCGAGCTCACCCGGATCAGCTGCGGCGAGGCCGCCCGCGTCTTCTCCCTCGCCTTCGTGAACCCGGCCGTCTACGACAACGTCGGCCTCGACCGGCGCGAGGCCGTCGCCCAGGTCAAGGCGAGCGGACACCGCCGGGAGGTCATGCAGACCGGAGCCAAGCGGCTCACCGACTTCCTCGACGACATCGGCGTCCTGCGAGGGGCGGGCCGGCGCCTGTGGAAGAGCTCGGGCCTCCTCGCGTAAGCGCCCCGCGAGCCGCACCGGACGTCTACGCTGCGGACATGACCGTACGCGCCGTACGCACCGTACGTGCCTACCGCCGACTGAGCGTCGAGGAGCGGCGAGCCCAACTCCTCGACGCGGCCCTGTCGCTGTTCGCGCACCGGGCGCCGGAAGAGATCTCCCTCGACGACGTCGCGGAGGCCGCGGGGGTCTCGCGGCCGCTGGTCTACCGCTACTTCCCGGGCGGCAAACAGCAGCTGTACGAGGCCGCCCTGCGCTCGGCGGCGGACGTCCTCGAACTCTGCTTCGCCGAACCCCGGACCGGCCCGCTCACGGGCCGCCTGTCCCGGGTCCTCGACCGCTACCTGGCCTTCGTCGACGAACACGACGCCGGCTTCGCCGCCCTCCTCCAGGGCGGCAGCGTCGTGGAGACCTCCCGCACCACCGCCACGGTCGACGGCATCCGCCGCGCGGCCGCCGAGCAGATCCTCCTCCACCTGGAGGTCCCGGCCCCGGGGCCCGGACCCCGGCTGCGGATGATGGTCCGCACCTGGATCACGGCGGTCGAGGCGGCCTCCCTGATCTGGCTGGACGAGGGCAAACAGCCGGACGCCGGCACCCTCCGGGACTGGCTGGTCGACCAGTTCATCGCCCTCCTGACCGCCACCGCCGCCACGGACCCCGAAACGGCCTCCGCCGCCCGCGCGGCCCTCACCCTGGAACACGCGGACGGCCCGGCGGGCCTCCTCGCCCGACGCGTGATCCCCGTGGTCTCCGAAGCCGCCCACCTGCTGTGACACTGGTGGGGTGAGAAGCGAACCGACCCCCTTCGAGGGCGGCCCGATGGACGGCCGGGTCCTCCCGATCCTCCTGGGCCCGACGGGCCACCCGCCGAAGTGGTACGAGATCCCGGTCCCGGCGGCGGACGGCGGGCCGCCGACGGTGCTGCTGTACGAGCGGGTGCCGTCGGGGTATACGAAGCGGCTGGGCCTGCAGAAGGGGTGGAAGTACGCGTACTGCCCTACGGGGGAGAGGCCGAAGCTGCGGTGGCCTTGGAGGAAGGGGCTGCGGGGGGAGTGAGGGCTTGGGGGGGAGAGGAGGTCCAGGAGGTCCGGGTTTCGGTGGGGCGGTCTCAGGGAGGGGTTGGGGCTTTCCCGTCAGTCTCATCGTCCTTCCGTGGCGGGACGGCCCGTCAAGGGCGCTCCCTTCGGTCGCGTCGCTTCGCGATGGCCTTCGGCCACCCTTGACAGACCGCCCCGCCACGAAAAGCCGAAGACTGCCGGGAAACCCCCAAAGGAACGGGACGGTTGTTCATTGACGAATCGGCTCCCTCAGCGAGCAGGCGGGCGGGCCGGGGCCGGCAGACCGGGCATCCGGCTCCTTCAGATCCTGATTCGGGACCAGGGGCCGCTGCAGATCGCTACGCGCTGCTCTCGTCTCGGCGTCCGGCGGCCGTCTGGGGCTGATATCCGCAGCTGAGGACGATGGGATGGTTCTCCGGGTTCGTGGGGCGCGTCAGATCGCTGCGCGCTGCTCTCGTCTCGGCGTCCGGCGGTCGTCTGGGGCTGATATCCGCAGCTGAGGACGATGGGATGGTTCTCCGGGTTCGTGGGGCGCGTCAGATCGCTGCGCGCTGCTCTCGTCTCGGCGT